>JAFUKS010000110.1 GCA_017473445.1 Lachnospiraceae bacterium | reverse complement strand
GTTATAATTAAAAAAATCTATCTTAGAAAAAATGTCTATGTATTGATTTTGCATTTTTTTAAAATCTAATTGAACCGGACTAGGTGAAAATAAATCCTTATCAACTTTCTCTTTATGCATGTTTTTGATTCTTTTTACTATAGAAAGATGACGTACTTTTATAAATAAACGAGAGTGTAACAAATATAACTTTACTGGGGAAATCGACGAAGCATTACAACTTGAGCAGTTTTTACAACTATACATGTCTTGACATATTTTCCCTTCAAACACCAATGTCTGCTTTGGACAAATTCCAAAATAGTCATGTGTTGTGTATATAATAGGAATATTTAAATACTTCGCCGCCTCAATACATTCCTTATGCAATCCAATTAATGTATGAACATGAAAAACATCAGGCTTCAACGAAACGAAAAACTGTTTCCACATTTTTAAGTCACTTTTTTCTTCCAAGTATCTCTTAGAATTCACACCACACAAAAAGGGAATTGGCAAAGGATTAGTAACAGAAAAATTTACAATCCCCATTCTTTTCTTTTCTTTTTTTATACTCTGTCTTTTATGAAAAATTCTAATTTCACCCGGATAAAGTAAGAAAACATTATGGCTCTTTGCCTGTTCCACCATCAAATCAGTAGAATATTTAGTTAACCCGCCCCCTCTATCTGAATTAAATCCCAGTGAATAATGCAAAATCGTTTTCATTTTTACACCTTATATATTTCTTTTCTTAATAAAATCTTGATACATCTCAATAAATTTTTTGTATTCCTTGGAATCTTTTGACATTGGCGCCTTTATAATGGTATCACTAAATGACAAATAATCTACAGACACAACACTCTTGCTTTGACTCCAAACGTTTAACGCGTAAAATAAAACAGTAGAATCTTTAAATATGCTTTTTACTTCATTTAGTACCGCCAACGCTGAATTTCCAGTATCTACAGAATCATCTACAATCAAAATTGTCTTGAACTTAGAAATAGCATCTACATCAATTTTTTCTTCAAACATAACATGCCGTTCTATATCATGCATATGAACTTTTGATTTCAATTCCATTTTAATCAAACCGTTTCGAATTACTTTCGGACAATAGGACAATATAGGCCCCAAAATTTCCTTTAATCTATTGCCTTTTCTTTTTGCAACAATCCCTAATAGTTCACAATGAAATACTTCATTCATATACATAGCAATAGGAAAACCGGCTTTTGCAATATAAATTATTAAATCTATTTTTTTTTCTAATATAATTTTTTTTGCAACCTCAATACTTGTATCTTTTAACTCTTCTAGTGATAATTCTATACACTCCACAAAAATTACCTCTTCCTATCATTTTTAATACTTTCACAACTTTTGTAATGTGGTGTGATGCCTTAATACAATTACTGCATTTAAACTTTGCTTCTTTTAGTACTTCTGCGAACTCAGATGCACTATTTGGAATTGAGCCGACTTCGACATAATTTCTGCCTATTTCTATCATGGTATGTGCATCAGAACCAATAATTTGCCTAATTCGATACTTTTCGGCAATTTCTAATTGCTTAATATCATAACTTTTTGAAATATTTCTCCCATTATGAACTTCAATGCAATCAATTTTTTCTTTATTACTGCATATGACATCTTCATCCAAAACTGTATTACTTCTTTTTAAATCATAAGGATGTGGCACATAAACAATACCCCCCTGTTTTCTAATTCGTGAAATCGCCTCTGCTGCTTCAAGCCCTGCTTCTATTTCTTCATTAAGGAACAGACCAATAATCTCACCTTGTTTAGTATATATTTCCTCACCAATAATTACTTTTACTCTATTTTTTCGTTTTTCACAAAACTCTCTAAATGCAACCGCACCCAATATATTATTGTGATCTGTAATTGCAATACAATCAATCTTAAAAAATCTGCACATAATATAAAGTATCCAAAGGCACATGACGCTATCGTTAGAATAGCGTGTATGCACATGCATTTCCATCTTTATCATTTTACACAGATCCATCCTTCCCCAATACCGTTTTCACAGTCTTTAAGAGTATTCGTAAATCCATACCCATGCTCCATTCCATGATGTACTTGGTATCCAAGTCCACCACTTCCTCGAAGTCTGTAATATTACTTCTGCCGCTGACCTGCCACAATCCGGTGATACCGGGCTTGATGGCCATCCGGGCCCTATGGTGCAATTCATATTTAATCCATTCATCCACTGTGGGTGGTCGGGTTCCCACCAGGGACATCTCTCCCTTCAGCACATTTAAGAACTGGGGGAACTCATCCAGGCTGCTTACCCGTAGAAAATGTCCCACGCCTCTTTTGTAGCTACCATCCGGCAATATCTTGTTGCCAATGACTCTGGGGTCAAAATCCAGCTTGAACATCATACCATCCGACATTTTGTTCTGCTCTAGCAATTCCTTCTTCCGTTCCTCTGCATCCGGATACATGCTGCGGAATTTATAGATTCT
The DNA here is from genome assembly GCA_017473445.1 of Lachnospiraceae bacterium. GTDB lineage: Bacteria > Bacillota > Clostridia > Lachnospirales > Lachnospiraceae > Acetatifactor. The sequence goes on along the minus strand of JAFUKS010000110.1, from coordinate 10,528 downwards.
AAATCGTTTACCGTTTTTCCCCACTCTCTCCTGAGAGAAAAAGATAGGACCGGGAGATTGGACTTTGATGATCGGAGCCACAAAAAGGAAGATGATACCGGTCATTACGCATCCTACCAATCCCCCCACAATATCCATGCTACGCTTCAAAAATAGCTGCATGGTAGTAGCATAATTAATACTGCGGGTCAACACCATGTATCCTGCCACACTTTCCACTATGCGACGTTCTCCATGCATTTTATCCGTGCGTCCCAAAGCAAAATGGATTGTGACGCCGGCTTGGGACAATTCATGCTCCACTTCTTCGCCGAGCTGCTCATTACCGGGTAGTTTGATGAGTACCTCATCCACCCATTCCCGGCATACATAGGTGGTCAGATTCTCCAAGGTGGCCACCACCGGGACACCTTCTATCTGCTTCTCACCATTCTCAGCTCCATCTACCAAAGCAAGTCCCACCAGACGAAATCCCACAAAATTGTTCTTCCGCACATGCTCCACCACTTCAGAAGCTTTTTCTGCAGTGGTCACAATCAGTAGTGAACGGAGAGCCGCTTTGCTCATCTTCTTCATCAGATACCGTTTCCAAACCAAACGCATGCCATAGGTCAATATCCCATAGAATAGACCAGTCAGATAGAAAGTCATACGGGAATACTCCTGCCCTGTTTTCCCGGAAAATAGGTACATAGAAGCTGCCAGCTCCACAATCAGCACATGCTTTACGGTAATGGCAAACTCCTTATAATATCCTCTCTTTAACACATTTTTCAGAGTCTCAAAGAGAATCAGTACCAATACATCCACGATTCCTAAAAAAATCGCCATGTCCCTGTAGATCAGCATGGCGTAAGGATTTACGAAGCCGTGACGGACTATATAAGAAAACACAAAGGCAATCTGTAATGCTACCATATCCCACACCATGAAATCTGCATGCTTGGTCCAGCCCTTCGCCTTTTTCTGATACATTCCCTCACCCCCTTCGTATATTTTCAGTATACCGGGGAGCCTTCGCTCCCCGATACTGTGTCACATGTATAAATGATTTAAAAGAAATAAATTGTATTAATCATGCATGATTAATCCCCCGTTTCCGGGAGTAATTTGGCAACTGCCCATAAAGGGCAGTCACCCTTTGATTTAAAAAATTAGTTGAATGCCTTCTTTGCACATACAGCAGCACCCAAAACGCTGATCATAGCGATGATCATTACGTAAGGAGCTACATCTGCGGTCTTTGCGGATGCTTCGTAAGCTACGATAGCAACAGGAGACAGAGAGGTGAAGGTAGCGGTAACAGTACCATTACCTACAGCATCGGGAGTAATCTTCTCCCAAGAACCGTCTGCACACTGATGCAATACCATAATCTTCTGTCCAGCTACAACACCGCTTACATTGAAGGTAATCTGAGCCTTGCTAAACTTAGCACCCAGCTCTACGTTTACCATATGCAGTACCTGTGCGGTAGGAGCTACCAATGCCTTTGCCTGTGCATTTGCATTGTTTACCTCAGCTACACTTACAGGAGCCAGAGTAACAGTTGCACTGCTAGCTGCACCGTCAATCACAACACCTGCTGCTGCTACATTAGCAGAGTAGGAATGTGCTGCGGTCACCTGCTCTACGGGCTTAGTGGTAGTGGTGGTAGTAGAAGAACTACCTGCTGCAAATGCGGAAGCACCAAAAATCATGGTACCTGCCAGAACTGCAGCGATTACAAGTGATAATTTTTTCATTGGATATCGTCCTCCTTTCTTCTCATATTTACATGTGACATCTATATAAAGTGCGAGGCAAGCCCACACCTTATACCAATATGTATTCGTTTAATTCACACCCTCCACCGGTAGGTAGAAGATGTCCAGGATGGTCTCGTAGAAAGCCTCCTGATCCAAGTGGAATTCCTCAAACCGCTCGCCTGCAATAGTTTCTCCTGCCAAGGTATGAATATTGTCAGCGGAGAAATCATACTGCATTGCCACCAATGCCAGCTTAGCCACCTCATCTATAGTCACATCTGTCACCATATATTCGGACAAGGTCTTGTAAAGCTGTACCGGAATCGTGATGTCCTCCTTGCAAGCCCCAATCATCTTCTTGCTGTAGGCATCCAGATACTGCTTCTGACGTTCCAAGCGCATACCGGCACTATTAAATACTCGGGTATCTCTATCGTGGATATATCGAAATGCATCTGTCCCCATTAAATGTAAGACTGTTCCTTTTTTTAATGTCTCTTCTTTTTTGGTGCCTATATACCAAAGCATATCGTGGGGCACAGTCACCTCTACCCCACCCACCACATCATTAATGGCGGGGATAGCTCCCATACTCACTGCCACATAGCCATGAATAGGAATATTATAAAACAGTCTGGACACGGTATTCACGGTACGCTCACAGCTGATCTCCATGCCATCTCCGTACCCGTGCTGCAGTGTAATCTGCGTCGGTACCGTAGCGATAAAGCTGCCGTCCGGATTGTACATATCCACCTCACATATGGTGTCCCTGTTGATGGGAATCAGTTCTATCTGCTTGGTGGAGCCATCCAGCACCACCAAAAACATAGCATCTGACTGTCCGCCCAGAATCCAATTGGCCGCAGGCTGTACCTTGGTCATCTTGTCGATACCCATTACCAGATAAGTGGTTATCTTGTCATTGTAAGCGTATACCTGCCCATTGTGGCGTACCCAGTCCTCCTGCCAAAGCAGTTCCTCTCCGCTGTCAGCCACAGGATTGCTGTTTGGCAGCCATGGCTTCCCGGCAGAATCTTCAGAATGCTGACGGAATTTCTGGATTAGAGCGATGGTCATCAAGCCCACCATTACACCCACAATGATCACTACCATTCCGATGAGCACCCGGGCAATTATTCTGTTGGTTCCCTCTTTTACTCTTACTTTCATGGATTCAGCAATACTCCCTGTACCAGATATCTTTGGTTGGGCTTGGTCTTGATGCAGGTAGATAAGGTCACAATGCGGTCCTCTTTATCTACCTCTATATCACTCAAAATATTGGCACCCATATCTCTGATTTCAAAGACTCCGTCCAGGTAGATCTGGAAGATATCCGGGTTGGCCAAATCGAAATTTCGAATCAAATGTACCGCGCTAAATTCATAGGCACCAAAAATCTCGTACACATAGGTCTTGTCCGGTGTGTAGATGTAGATATAAGGGTGCTCTGCCAGATAATCGGCATCCCGGTAATTATGCAGTCCTGCAAACATGGTACCATTCTTCATATTGTGTCCGTACAGAACCGTATGGGGGTCTGTAAAATCCTTGCTGTTGCACAGCTCCGTATAGATACAGCCCGGATAGCCCTTGCTGCCGTCTATATTGTAATCCAGATAATAGCTGTCATCCGTAGGATGCTGCAATACGGGATAATCAATCTTGGTACCGGGGATGTAAATCCACGCGTAAATGTCTGCGTTGGTCTCAGCCTGCAAAGCAGCAAAATCAATCTCCTTCTCAGGGATTTCAATGCCCCGCTGGGCCAGTACATCCACCTTTACCTCCTCCTGTGGGACAGTAGGCACCACTTCCTCAGGAGTGCTGCTTTCCTGCACCGGACTGCTTACGGTGTTTTGCTGGGCCAGCTGTTGGTATAAATCCTCTGCCGCTTTTCGTTCCATATGGTCCATAATCAGCCAGATACCGGTGACCAAGGCAGCCACCAGGAATATCCCTGCCGGAATCAACCAAAATAATTTCTTGTTCTTCATTGTATCACCCCTTACTCACTACGGGATGCACCGTAATTACCATAGTATTTACCATAATACTTACCATAGTACTTACCATAGTATTTACCATAATAGCCCTTATTGGACATCTGTACCTTATTCAGGATAGCGCCCAAGATACGACAGCCGGCCACATCCAGCTGCTCCTTTACCCTGCGGGCAAAGCGATAGCTGATGGCGCCACTTTCAATGACCATCACCGCACCGTCACAGCATTTGGATACCACTGCGGTATCAATCACACTTCCCAGGGGAGGGGTGTCGATAATTACAATATCATACTGTTCACGGGCAGCCTCAATCATCGCCATAAAGCGCTTATTACCCAGCAATTCACTGGGATTGGGAGGTACCGGACCGGAGAAAATCAGATGCAGATTCTTCACATCTGTCTCACAGATAGCGTCCTCCAGGCTGCTCTGGCCCACCAGATAGTTGACCAGGCCCAGTCTCACACGGCCCTTTTTATGTCTTTGGCGCATCACGGACTTACGCAAATCCGCATCCACCAGCAAAGTCTTCTTTCCGTTTACTGCAAAGGTCTTGGCAAGCTCAAAGGAGGTACTGGACTTGCCTTCATTAGGGATACAGCTGGTAACGCAGACCACCTGCACCTCACTGCCGGAAAATTCAATATTGGTACGGAGGGTCTTGTAGGCTTCCTTGGAACGGAAGTCCAGTTCATCATGGTTCAGCTCAATATTCTGCATTACGGTCTTCCTCCTTCCTCGTCCTCATCCTCTTCTTCCAATTCGTCCGTAATCCGGGTCACATCCACCGGACGCTGCCGCTTTTTGCCACCCTTTTTCTCTATTTCTTCCTCACGGATAGGAATCAGTGCCAGGGTACTTAGACCCAAGAACTTCTCCACATCCTCACTGGTCTTGATGGTATCATCCAGCAGGAAACGAATCAGCAATACTGCCACCACCAAAAAGGCTCCTGCTGCCATACCCAGAATGGTCCATTTACCTACACTGGGACTGGCCGGCTCCTCCGGCAGATTGGCTTCGTCTGCCACATTTACTGCTTCCAAATCCATTACATCCTTAATATGGGCGGAAGCCACACTACAAATCTCATTGGCCAAAAACTGTGCCATCTGAGGGCTGGGGTCCGATACGGTAATGGATATGATACGGGTATCGGAGAGGTTGGTTACCTCCACCCGATCTGCCAGACCTTCATAGGTATCATCCAAGCCAAAGGTCTCGATGACCTGCTCCAGTACATGTCTGGTCTTAATCAGCTGGGCGTAGTCCTTGGTCAGCTGGGTATTCAACTGCATATCGCTGTATGTAATGGTATTATTGTCCTGTTTATTCAGGATTACGATTTTGGTATTGGATTCATAAATCTCGGTCATTACAAACTTGCTGAAGATAAATCCAAAAGCACCTACAATCAAGGCACCGGCTACAATCATCCATGCATAATGCCACAGCATGCCGATAATTTCCATTAAGTCAATTTCAATTTCGTCGTTTTCCACTCTGGTACTATTTACGTCCATTGTTCCTCTCCTATTGCTTGTGTATATTATTGATTCAGCAGCTTGGCTGCATTCTTCCATACCAATGCTTCCACATATTCCGGTTCGCACCATTTTTCCAATGTTCTGATGCAATCCTGTATCCGCGGAGCACGTCTGCGATCCGTATGTGCGTCCGTACCCACCAGATCCACCAGGTGGTCCTTCAGCAGCTTTTTCATCTGCTTTTGGATATCCTTGCCCACCTCACCGGAAATGGAAGCTGCATTTACTTGTATCTTCACTCCCAGCTTACGTAGGATATGGATGGTCTCAAAATTCTTTTCCAAAAGTGCAGGATACCGCTCCACATGAGCCAGAATCGGCGTATAACCCAGGCCCAGTATGTTTCTCATGGCATTCCGAATATAGGACCGTTCTGCCATCACATCAAACTCCACCAGCACATGGGAGGTACCGTTCATCCCCATGATACTGCCTTCCTCCAACAAATCCAGCAGCTCCTCTCTGTAAAAAAGCTCATTGCCCGGTAATATCCGGATGTCCAAGCCCTTCTCAGCTGCCGCCGCCTGTACCTGTCCTGTCAGCTCCTGAATCTCTGCGGGAGAGGTATATCCCTTCCCGGGCATGTGATGAGGGGTGGCTACCATGGTGGTAATCCCTTCCTGTGTTGCTATCTCCAGCATATGCATGGTCATGTCCCAATTGCGGGAGCCGTCGTCCACTGCCGGAAGGATGTGGGTATGAATATCAATGATTTCAGATAATGCTAATTTTTTCTTTCCACCAAATATACTCATATTTTTCTCTTTCATTCTACAAGATATTGTATTGCACAAAATCTTATCGTATTATAAAAAGCCAGCAGGGGGGCATAGTTACCCCCCTCACAGTTACTCCCTCATTACATTATATCCTATCCGGATATAGAAAACAAGGGGAATTTATTCCCATATCTATACAGTGTTTTGTCGCAGCCCCTTCATTTCCTCCAGCAATTCTTCTGTTTTATTGAGCAGAAGCTCTGCATCCGTTTCTACCAATCCCGTCTTCCGATACCGGTAGGTCAGAAAGGGCTTTCCATATGCGGTAAAGATCATATCCTGATTGTGAGCCGTTATAAATTCCGAAAGCTTGGAAGTATCAATCCTGGCATCCTGCAGAAATGTAAATACAATCCGTTCATTCTTGCCCTTAATCTCTGTCAGGCCCAGATTGTGTGCAGCCACACGAATCAAAGCAATCCGAAGCAGATTGTCTACAGAGCGGGGAATCTCACCAAAACGGTCCAGCAATTCATCCCGCATATCGTCCCGTTCCTTCAGATTCTCAATGCTTGCAATCCGTTTATATATATCCAGCTTCTGGGTCTCATTCACAATATAAGTACCCGGAATAAAGGCATCCACATCCAAATCAATAATAGTGGCAAAATCTGCACTTTCCGTAGGAATGCCCTTCAGCTTCAGCACCGCCTCATTGAGCATTTTACAATACAAATCGTAGCCCACAGCCTCCATGTGACCATGCTGTCTGGTGCCCAGCAAATTGCCCGCACCACGGATTTCCAGATCGCGCATGGCAATCTTAAAGCCGCTGCCCAAATCCGTAAATTCTTTGATGGCCGCCAAACGCTTCTCTGCCACTTCCTTCAGCATCTTATCCCGCTTATACATAAGGAATGCATAGGCGGTACGATTGGAACGGCCCACACGGCCCCGTAGCTGATACAGCTGGGACAGGCCCAGATTGTCAGAATCATGGATAATCATAGTGTTGGCATTGGAAATATCCAAGCCGGTCTCTATGATGGTGGTGGACACCAGTACATCAATATCTCCATTGATATAGTCGTACATAATCCGCTCCAGCTCCTGCTCCTTCATCTGTCCATGGGCAAAGGCCACATTGGCTTCCGGCACCAGCTTCGCCACCTGGGCTGCAATATCCGCAATATTATTTACCCTATTATACACATAGTACACCTGGCCGCCTCTGGCCATTTCCCGGACAATGGCCTCCCGTACCATTTCGTCATTATACTCGCATACAAAGGTCTGGATAGGCACACGTTCTCCCGGAGCCTCCTCCAGCACGCTCATATCCCGGATACCGATGAGACTCATATGCAGGGTACGGGGAATGGGGGTAGCAGTCAAGGTCAATACATCCACATTTTCCTTGAGCTTTTTAATTTTTTCCTTATGAGCCACGCCAAAGCGCTGCTCCTCATCTATAATCAGTAATCCCAGATCCTTAAATACCACATCCTGGGATAACACTCTATGAGTACCGATTAAAATATCCACCAGGCCCTTTTGCAAATCTCGCAGGCTGTTTTTTTGCTGGGTGGGGGTACGGAACCGGCTGAGCAAATCCACCCGTACCGGAAAATCCTTCATACGCTGGATGAAGGTATTGTAGTGCTGCTGGGCCAAAATGGTGGTAGGTACCAGATATACCACCTGCTTCCCTTCCTGCACCGCCTTAAAGGCTGCACGGATGGCAATCTCCGTCTTGCCGTAGCCCACGTCACCGCAGATGAGACGGTCCATGATTTTAGTGCTTTCCATATCTGCCTTGGTGTCCATGATGGCATTCAGCTGGTCCTCCGTTTCCTCAAAGGGGAACATTTCCTCAAACTCCCGCTGCCATACGGTATCCGGGCCAAATTGAAAGCCCTGGCTTTGCTGACGGAGGGCATAAAGCTCCACCAAATCCTTTGCCACCTCGCCCACCGCGGAGCGCACCTTGGTCTTGGTCTTTTCCCATTCCTTACTGCCCAGCTTGTTCAGCTTCGGCTTCTTGCCTGCATCTGCGGAAGCATACTTCTGAATTACATCCAGGCCTGTAGCCAAAATGTACAGATTGCCGCCGCCGGCATATTCTATCTTCATGTAGTCCTTGACTACCTTATCCATCTCTACCTTTTCAATGCCCTTATAAATACCCAGACCATGACTCTCATGGACTACGTAGTCACCGATTTTCAGCTCATTGAAATCATTGATTTTCTGGCCCTGATTGAACTTCTTGCGCTTTTTCTTCTTTTTCTCCGCACCAAAAATATCCGTATCCGCCAACACCACAAATTTCAGCATGGGATACTCAAAGCCCCTGGTCACCTGACCATAGTAGGTCATCACTTCCCCGGGCACCACCTCACGCATGGGGTCCTCCGTATAGATGGCAGGCACCTCCTGCTCCCGTAAATCCTCTGCCAGACGCTTGGCTCTGGTACGGGACCCGGATAAAAGTAAAATCCGATAGCCCTGCTTGCGGTATTTCTTCATATCCGCTACCAGGGTCTCAAAGCTGTTATTATAAGGAGCTACACTTCTGACATTTATGTCACTTTTATAGGCAGCCTGCACATACCCGGTACGTCCCTCCATGGTGGCTATGGTTACCACATTGGACTTGGTCAAGGATGCTGCCACCTGTTCACCGCTGTAAAGAATATCCATCTGTCCCGGCAGCACATAGCCCTTGGCAGCACGTTGCTCCATGCTCTCCCGAAATTCCATTTCCACCGCCGTAGCTTCTTCCTTAATTCGACCGGGCTCCTCCAGGAAAAACAAGGGCAAGCCCCCCGGTCCATCCTGGGCCAAATGCCGCAAAATCTCACCCAGGGGCATCAGTTCTCCTGCTTCCTCCCGGTAAAAATAGCGGATATAGCTTTCCAGGTTCACCATGCTCCGGAATTCCAGCAGCTGGTCCTTCAAATCCTTTACCTGGGTCTTAATCCGATGGGCTTCCTCAGGATGATGGGCATCCCGAAAAATCTGTTCCTGCTTTTCCGCTTCCTGCTCCAGACCTTTCAGTCCCAGCTCTATCCGCTCCCGGCTCATGACAAATTCCGTCGCTGGGAAAATGCTGATGCTTTCCAGCTTCTCAATGGAACGCTGGCTGAGCACATCAAAGCTACGGATGGAATCCACCTCATCTCCCCACAGTTCGATACGATAGGGATTTTCCTCGGTCAGATCAAATACATCCAGGATACCCCCTCGAACAGAGAATTGTCCAGGATTTTCCACCTGATAGGTCTTCTCATAGCCCATAGCCACCAGCCGCTTGGAAATCTGTTCTTCCTTCAGGCTTCCGCCCCGCTCCACCTGTATCATATCCTCCGGACTCCAGAGCACCTGTGGTGTCATCAGTGCCGCATAGGTGGTAATAATAGTGGTCGGCTTTTTCTCCATCAGCCGTCGCATGGTCTTGATACGCTCCCGAATCAGCTGATTACCATGAATATCTGCCTGGAAGAAAATCAAATCCTTAGCCGGATACAACATGACATTCCTGTCATAAAACTGATACTCCTCATACAGCTGTTTTGCCTTCAAATCACTGTAGGTCACAATGACCTTATATCGGAAGCCTTCACTGAGGCCATACATCATATGCAATTTTTGAGATTCCACACATCCGGTAAGGGCCACCGGGCCTTGGTGCTTTTTCAAAAGCTCCTTGATCTGCCCATAGTCTGCCAACTCCCGAAGTGGTGCCAATAAAGCCTGCATCCTTTGGCTCCTCCTACTACGATACGCGCTCTCGCGTCCTCTCTATAAACTATGATGTGCCATCTGCCTTACGATTATATCGGTTCATGGCCACATCCGCGCCCTCTGTCATCACCAATTCAATGGCTTCTGCTGCTCTCTTGGCCGCATCATCCATCATCGCTCTGTCTTCTTTATTAAAATGGCCCAGCACCCAATCCGCCAAATCATAGCCCTTGGGTTTCTCACCTACGCCCATCTTTACTCTCTGGAAGGTATCATGTCCCAAATGACCAATAATACTCTTCAGGCCATTATGTCCGCCGGCACTCCCCTTCTTGCGTATCCGTATCTGTCCCACCTCCAGGCTCACATCATCGGATATCACTATCAGCTCCGCTTCTTCGTCCACTTTATAGTAATCCACCAGCTCCCGGACGCTTTCCCCGCTGAGATTCATATAGGTCTGGGGTTTCGCCAAAATACATTTCTGCCCTGCAATCACGCCCTTGCCGATAATCGCCTTATGCTTCTTTTCCAGTACATCTATATGTGCCCGATCCGCCAGCACATCAATTACATCCCAGCCAATATTATGTCTGGTATTTCCATATTCTCTGCCCGGATTTCCAAGTCCTACAATAATGTACATAATCATCCTCCAATCACTTTCGCCTAACAATATATTTTCTCATTTTCCGCCCCAAAATACAACCCCCAATCTCCCCGCCCTTCTGCCCCGGCCCTGTCTGCTGCCTCCCT
>JAFUKS010000109.1 GCA_017473445.1 Lachnospiraceae bacterium | reverse complement strand
GATTCAAAATTCTTCATGTCATTACTTCTATCTCAAATTGAAAAAACTGTAAATCACTTATATAAAATATAGACTATCATACACATTATATTGTGTCAACAGTGCAATAGTACACACTATTTTCATCCATAGAATTACAATACATCTCTTACAACCACATAAAAACAAGGAGACACTCTCTTTTTGTTATATCGGAGTCAACAAAAAACACATAAAAAGCATCATCGCACAGCAAGTATAACGCAAGCCTTCCGTGAACATTCACGTAGGCCTCAGTATCACCTTAGCAAACATACTTCTGAAGAAAACAAACTAATTAACGACATACATAAGCGTAACCCTGACGCCGTTCTTGCTATCTTTTAGTTCAAGCTTGTCATGGCATCTCCATGCACTATTGAATGTGTGCAGACTGGTAATGGACAAAAATTCACCATACGTTTCAGTTCTTATGGCCGTTCCGATAAACCTACTAAATTTCAGTATTTATAACGCTTCAGCAACATTTTCCTCCACCTGCGCAATCTTCTCGGTACGGGCAATCATGAATGCACCTACCATACAAACGACTCCAACTACCACAAAAATAATATAGGTAATCATATTTTCCGGCAAATATTCCGAGAAAAGGCTGATTAAAATGGAGCTACCGTTAAATACCAAATGCATCAGCATAGGGGCCCAAAGGCTCTTGTATCTGCGACCCAGATAACCCAGCACCAAACCCAGTACAGCTGCATAGATACCCTGTACCAAATTCATATGATATACACCAAATAGAACTGCCTGGATAATATTCGCCAACCAGAACTTTGCGCCTGCCTTTTCAAGCAATTTCACAGTTACACCACGGAACATCAGCTCCTCTACCAAGGGTGCCATAATTACGGTAGCCAGTACACTTACCAAAGTCACCTCGCCCAATCCTGCCATTTCCATCAATTCAGAGAACTGATTAATTGCATCGGGAGCAAACATCGCTGCAATACTAAGTGCAATCTGAGTCAGTAGCTGCATACCTACTGCTACCAGTGCAATTACACCTGCATTCTTCAGCTTCAATGCCTTAAAAGGATTTACAAACTTCTTGTTGCCCATCAATCTGTACCAAATGATAAACACAATTAAAATAAGAATCTGTGACAGGAAGGTAACCAACATTGCTTTTTCCAAATATAACTTTGTCGCTGCAACCTGCACTGCCATGGGGTCCATTACCTGACCGGTAAGTCCCATCTGAAAGCTTAATGCAAAGGTACATGCAAATATTCCTACAAAAGCTACAGCGAGTGTTAACACAGTACCTACCGCTATCGGTGCCAATACCGCCAACCATCTTAAAATCTTTTTCATATCCATTCTCCTTTGTTTTCTAAATTTATCTTCATCTTACACCTCTTATTGTATTATGTCAATAGTACAATTGTACATTTTTCAATTTCTCCCTCTTCTTGTAGATCCTATCCGGCCCTAAGGGCAAAAAAACACCGCCTATAAAAAGGCGGTGCTTAAGCATACAATATTAGTTCAGCAAACTGATACATTTTGTGGGGGTACGATAATTGTACTTACTAATCTTAATACCGGACTTGGGACTGCTGGCATGTATTACCTGACCGTTACCGATATAGATTGCTACATGATTGATTGTACCGTTCTTGGAATAGAAAATCAAATCTCCCGGCTGTAACTCGGAGGTGGAAATCTTCTTACCCATTTTGGACTGTGATACGGAATAATGAGGCAATTTGATACCAAACTTTTTGTAAATACTTAAGGTAAAGCCGGAACAATCCGCCCCCTTGGTCAAGCTGGTACCACCCCATACATAGGGATTACCCAGGAACTGTTTTGCGTACTCTACCAGCTCTACACGTACATCGGATACACCCTCGCCGTATAAAAGCTCAGTCATTGTAATGGCCGTCTCCAGCTTCTCCTCTATTACCACATATTCAGCCTTCACATAGGCCTCATCACTATCCAGGGCTACCTTTACCCATTCGCCCTGGTCTTCGATTACTTCCAGTTCCTCTCCCTTTAACACCTGGGTCAGAACACCGCTTTCTGTATTGGCTTCTTTCCGGATATTTAATCCGTCTGTCTGGGCAATGGCCAGACATTTCACCAGTTCACTGGCTTTCAACTTTGCTGCAGGTCCCATAAGTAAATACTCTTCGCTTACATAACCTTCCACTTCGCCGGACTTAATATGTGCCCAGCCATCTGCAGTCTCCAGCACCTCACAGGCTGCACCTGCACGCATCTTGCCTACCAATTTACCACCGGTGGAAGGAATGGCTCTCACATTCAAATTGCCGCTTTCCACATTGGCAATCCCCAAATTGGTATATCCCCAGGACGCACCCTTGGACGCCTCTGCAAAAGCAATATATTCTTCCTCTGTAAAAGTCGCTTCCAAAATGGATGCAACTCCTGCTGTTCTCAAAATCTGATTATTATCACCGGCAACCATTGCCGCAGATGCTACAGTACCTTCCAGCCCCAACCCCAGAATTAAACCTGCTGATAATAATGCAATTCTTCCATGCATTCTACTCTTTCTCATCAAAGTACCTTTCTTAATAATCTCTATGGAATTTCTTACGAATTTATTACAAATTTATTACGTTGCACATTGATTATACAAAGAGAATACTCTTATGTCAACAGTTTTCGTAATTTTCCACAAAAGACTCGCCAAAAAAGTAGCAATGATTGTAAATTTTCCAAAATTTACCAATTCCGGAAGTAAAAGAACAGCCCGACAACAATTGCCGGACTGCGCATGATTAATCTGCCATCTCTTCGTCATCTTCACTGAGACTGATGGAAAATGCAATATTGGTAGCATGGTCAGCAACACGTTCCAGACCGGATACCACATCAGAGAAAATCATACCTGCCTGAGGAGTACACTCACCTCTGGTCAGTCGCTCCACATGGGCACGCTGCAATTCCTTCTCCATTGCATCCACCTTTTCTTCTAATTGAATAACCTCTTGCATATGAGCCTCATCACTGTGGATGAACATCTCAATTGCATACTGGATAATCTTGTTGACCATATCCAGCATCTCGCCCAACTCCCGTTGTGCTTCTTTACTAATGGTCACCCCTTCTTCCTTACGCAGTCTTGCCGCATCCGCCACATTCTCCGCATGATCACCGATACGTTCGATATCATTTGCCACATGGAACAATGCGCCCAGACTCTTCAAGTCTTCGATGGGCAATGTAGTCTGATTAATCTTAACCAGATAATCCGTAATAGAATGATTCAGGAAATTAATATTCTTCTCTACCTCGTATACTTCTGCAATATCTTCTTCATCCAAGGTAATCAGTGCATTCATGGCACGATTCAAATTCTCATTTGCCAGAGAAGCCATACGCTCCAGCTCCTTAATAGCATCCACTACTGCAGTAGCAGGATTAAACACAGCCTTTTCTCCAATAAATTTCAACTGATAGCTCTCTCTGTAGTTGACCTTCTGATCCTCGCCGGGCACACAGAAACATGCCAGCTTCACAATCTGCTTGGAGAAAGGGAACAGAATAATTACCTGGAATATCTTAATAATGGTATGAGTATTTGCAACAAAACGTCCGTTATCCGCAGAAATGGAATGTATCAGCTCCATAATGGGCTCTTGTGCAAAGGCCAAAATAACATAAATAATTACCGTTCCGATTACATTAAACAGGAAATGAATCATAGCAGCACGCTTTGCATCCTTCTTACCGGACATGGAGGCAAGCAGTGCAGTAGCACAGGAACCAATATTACAACCCAATATAATGTAGGGGGTAATGGACAGAGCCAGCAAATCCTGGGATGCAAGCAGCAATACAATACTAACCGTTACAGAGGAGCTCTGGATAATAGCGGTCAAAGTCAATCCCACCAAGGTAGCTACAAGGGGATGGGTCAGAGAACTGAGCAAATCCACTACCTGCGGCACCTCTCGCATACCCTTCATGGCATCGGACATGGTACTGAGTCCCACAAACAAAATACCAAATCCTACAATAACCTCTGCAAATTTCTTCACCTGCTGATTCTTGCAGAAAAGCATCATACATACACCCACCAGCAGAATAACCGGTGCATATTCAGATAAATTAAAAGATACCAGCTGAGAAGTAACGGTGGTACCGATATTGGCACCGAAAATCACTCCTGCCGCCTGGAACAGATTCATCAAACCGGAGTTTACGAAACTAACCACCATGACCGTACAGGCAGAAGAAGACTGCACAATACCGGTAAAGATAATACCTACCAGCATCCCCATAAATCTATTATTGGTAAAAATCTCAAGAATACGACGTAATTTGGCACCGGCCACCTTCTCAATGGAATCACTCATCAGTTCCATTCCAAATAAAAATAAACCCAAGCCACCTGCCATAGAAATAAAGATACTTAAACTCATAACAGCTTTCCCTTCATAACAAATTCATCCATCGTTAATTGTAAGGGAAAGCTGTCCATGTTTCAATCTATTTTTTACACAAATTTTTCTTTATTTTTACTTTTATCTTACATAAAAGTCCCGACAGGCTTCTATATCCTTAGCAATTTGCTCCTTTAGGGCTTCCACATGGGCAAAACGCTGTTCCGGTCGATGGTGATGTAAGAAAGTAATCTCCAACTCCCGGGCATATAAATCACCTGCATAATCAAACAAGGTAGTCTCCACTCCTAACGGATTCTCCCCGGGAATGGTAGGCTTTACACCAATATTACTGATTGCCTGTACCTTTTTCTCCAATATCGGTATTGTTTTTTCACTCCCCGAATCTCCTCCAAGTATTTTTACTTCAGAAAAATAGACCCCATTGGGAGGCACCAACTTATCTGCCGGAACCGGCAGATTGGCTGTAGGAATTCCCATGGTATTCCCCAAGCCATTTCCATGAACCACAAGACCGGAAATAGAATAGGGTCTGCCTAAGAAACATTCACATTCCTCCATGCGTCCTTCCTTCACCAGACTACGGATATAACTGGAGCTAACCTCCTGCCCCTCCATGCATACCTTGTCTATGGTTTCCACTGTATATCCCAGTTCCGGTGCCAGGCTGCGAAGCAATTGTTCGTCTCCTTTGCCGCCACGGCCAAAGGATAACTCACTTCCTGCAGCCACATAAGCGCAATGGAGCCGTTTACACAGAATCTCCCGGATAAAATCTTCCGGGAGCATCCCCGCACTTTCCTTTGTCATGGGAAACTCTACCAGTACTTCCACTCCTAAGGCTGCAAATATTCTTCGTTTCTCCTCCCGGGTAGTCAGTTCCCGTCCGTCAGACCATCCAAAGAATACCTCCGGAGCCGGGTCAAAGGTAAAAACACAAGAAATAAGCCCCTGCTCTCTTTGTGCAAATACCCGGGAAAGCAGCTGCTGATGTCCAATATGGATGCCGTCAAATTTACCAATGGCTACGGCACTTTTTTCTTCAGAGGACAATTCCTCAAAACCGGTTATGATTCTCATGTTTTCTTCTATACGGACCGCCACTGCAGTCCTCCTTTTCTACCTGGTATTAGCCCTGTCAATTCTGACAGTGACTACAAAAACATCTTTACGGGCTTATACCATTTTCTACTCTGGTCATAGGCATAGACTCCCGTAAACACCTCTCCCCGGTATACCCTTACCCACTCTCCGGCAGGGTACCTTTTTTCTTCCAGGGTTTGATTGGGATAAAAAGAATTTCCATTATCCAATAATTTTACAAATTGCTCTTTTATGTGTAATGCAGGACAATGGGCAAATACACTGTCCGGAGACAATAATAGCTGCTCCAATCCTTCCTCATCTCGAATCTGCTCCAACCGGGCAAGAGTCACCGCCTGCTCCAAGTGAAAGCACCCCACACGGGTACGCTGCAGGCTTTTCATAGCACCACCACAGCCTAATTTCTCCCCGATATCCGCACAAAGAGTACGGATATAAGTACCTTTGGAACAAACCACACGCATTTTCACCACCGGCAGCTCCAATTCCAGGATTTCAATCTCGTGGATAGTTACCGGACGAGCCTCCCGTTCCACTTCTTTTCCTGCTCTGGCCAGCTCATAAAGCTTCTTTCCATTGACCTTCAAGGCTGAATACATGGGCGGCACCTGCAAATAGTCACCTTGGAAACTCATAACCGCCTTACACACCTCAGCCTCTGTACTGGTAACAGGGCTCTCCTTCAGTACCTGCCCTGTCAAATCCTGGGTATCTGTTTCCACCCCCAGCTGCAACTGTGCCACATATTCCTTATCCTTATCTGTCAGCATGTCGCAGAGCTTGGTTGCATTACCGAGACACACCGGTAAGACTCCGGTGGCATCCGGATCCAGGGTTCCTGTATGCCCTATTTTCTTTTGTCTGCATATGCCACGCATTTTGGCTACCACATCATGGGAGGTGAAGCCCTTCTCCTTATGCATTACTATAATTCCGTTCAGCATATCTGCCTCCCTGCCGGATCCCCCGGCGACTTATTTTTCTAACTGTTCCTCTATATAACGGGACAAATTGTTCACGCAGTCATGGAAGGTCCCCTTCATGGTACATCCTGCAGCACGCATATGACCGCCTCCTCCAAAGGGTACCACCACTTTAGTGGCATCCACCTTTTCACTGGTGCGCAGACTAATCTTAAACTCCTGCACATCCATTTCATACATAAAAATGGCACAATCCACACCTGTAATATTACGCAGCTGATTCACAATACCTTCAAAGTCCTTGCTGCTCACGTCATAGAATTCCATGGTCCGCCTATCCACCCAGCCTACAATACAACGGCCATCCATAAAGCGGACGCTTTCCATCAATACCCGGCCCATAATCTGGGTCTGTAAATAGGTTTTTTGATAGAAAGTTTCCTGAATAATATTGGGGAAATCAAAACCATACTCAATCAGTTGTGCTGCAGTGCGAAGCGTTTCCGGGCTGGTATTGGCATATTGAAATATCCCGGTATCATGAATCATACCCACATAAACCGCCTTGGCAATATCCTGATCCACCAGCTCATTGTCAAATAAATGAAACAGTACCTCGCTACAGGAGCCCACCTCCGGACGAACCAGATTCACATCTCCGCAGCCACTGTTACTAATATGGTGGTCAATATTGATTCTCTTTTTTGCCTGTTGATAATACTCTTCTGCACCACCAAGACGGTCATCACTACAATCCAGTACAAAATATACATCAAAAGGCTCCTGTTCTTTACCGGGGCACAAAATATCATCAAAACCTTTGATTTCCCGGAAAATATCATTAGGGTTCTCCAAATATACTTGTACAAGGGTCTGGGGCAGTGCCTTTTTTAAGTACTGATACAATGCAAGACAAGAACCTACACAATCACCGTCCGGACGGATATGACCGCTGATACCGATTCGCGATGCTCCTTTACATTCTGCCAATAAATTCATGTACTCACCTCTTTTTCTATTGAAAAAGCCTCTCTAGGAGGCTCTTTCACATTTCTAAACCATTTTACTGTTCTTCCTCTGCAGTTTCCGTTTCCTCTACTGCATTTGCCTGGTCTCTGGCAATGACCTCATCAATCTTATGGGACATATTTACACCATATTCGATGGACTGGTCCATAACAAAGGTAATGGCCGGAGTATTACGCAGATTGATGGCCTTAGCCAACTTGTTTTTGATAAAACCCTCTGCGCTCTTCAGCCCCTGAAGAGTGGATTCCTGCACTTCTGCGCCACCAAGTACACTGATAAAAGCCTTGCAACTCTTTAAATCAGGTGCCACTTCCACAGCTACCACACTTGTCCAGGGACTAATCCGGGGGTCCTTGATTTCCCCACGGATAATCTCTGCCAATACTCTCTGTACCTCCCCGTTGATACGGGTATT
>JAFUKS010000108.1 GCA_017473445.1 Lachnospiraceae bacterium | reverse complement strand
AGCATTTTTCCGATGAAGATGAGGAGGATAAGTACATTCAATGGATGGAAAATCTGCCGAGATATTATACAGAAGGAAATACCATCTTTGTACATGCCGGTATTGATGAGGAGGCAGGTGACCTGTGGGAATGGGGAACCGGGGAGGAAATGTTTGTAGGAAAATATCATGCGGAAACCGGGCAAATCGAAGGGTTGGAGATGAAGGTGGTGGCCTGTCATGTAGGAACTGCGGAAATTGCAGGAAACCCCATATCTAATGATATCTTTTTTGACGGAGCAAGACACTACTACATCGACGGAACTGTACTGGATAGTGGTGTGATACCGGTTCTTATGGTGGATACGGCTACAGATAAGTATTATCGGGTAACAGAAACCGGAGCCTGGTTGATTTTGCCCTATGATGAGGAAAATTAGATATTGGAAGCATAAAAACCGGCGGGCATTTGCCCGCCGTAATTTTTACATTTGAAATACAATCCCCACCACAGCGCCGCACAAAATCCAAAATGCCGGATGGAGCTTTTTCAGCTTCTTGTGGTTCATGGCAGCAAAGAAAATCGCCACAAGCACTACGGAAAACACGGGGAACTGAAAGGTTCCCTCTTCTGATGTAAACAAGGAGGTTTCCCAAATGCCTAATACTGCGGTAGCAATTAAGCCCGTCACTGCCGGACGGATAGTATAAAAAGCCGACTTCACGTAAGGGTTCTTACTGAAGTTTTCCAAAAGCTTTGCAATCAATATAATAACAATCAGGCTGGGAAGTACCAGTGACAAAGTAGCCACGATACCGCCGGAAAGGCCCGCTGCGTTAAAGCCGGCATAGGTGGCCATGTTGATACCAATGGGGCCGGGGGTACTTTCGCTGACAGCCAGCATATTTGCCACATCCGCCTTGGTATACCAGTCATGTCGCTCGGTCAAATCCATTAAAAAAGGAATGGTAGCCGGACCGCCGCCGACGGCAAACAATCCAATTTGGAAGAATTCGTAAAAAAGTTCCCAATAAACTCTCATAGCTTAATTCCTCCCGTCTTATACATAATGATACCGACGATACCTGCAACAAGTACTAAAAGTACGGTGGGTACAGGGGTAAAGAGTGCCAGCAGAAAGGCTAAAATAGCCACCACATAGCACACCGCACTGACCAAATTTTTCTTAGCCATAGTAATCACAGTTTGCAGCATCAGGGCACAAACAACTACTTTAATACCGCCTACTGCATGAGCTACGATTTGATTGCTCATAAACTGCTCCAAAAAGAAGGCCAGAATGGACACGATAATCAGGGAAGGACTAATCATACCCAGAGTGGAGAAGATTGCTCCCGGGATGCCTTTTTTTCGAAAGCCCACAAAGGTGGACACGTTTACTGCGATGATACCGGGTGTGCATTGTCCCACCGCATAGTAGTCCAACAATTCTTCTTCTGTTACCCAGCCATTTTTTTCCACCAGTTCATATTTAAGCATTGGCAGCATGGTCAGACCGCCACCAAAGGTCAAGCCGCCGATTCGGAAAAAGGCGGCATATAATTTCCATAAGTCTTTCATTGTTATTCTCCGTATTCTTTAAATCCGTGGTTATTATACTCGATATTATAGGCGGCTTCAAGAGCATATTTTTGTTGAAGAGTGATTGCCTTTATAGTAAAGTAAAATTAATCATATATCGCACTCGGGGAAAAAGGAAGTGTGAATGAAAGAGGTAGATAAATTAGAACTTTGAGGTTGATTTATGATAGGGTTATATTTTAGCGGAACAGGTAATTCTAAATATGTGTTAGAGGTATTTTTAAGAGAGTTTGACAATCATTCGGTTCTGTTTTCTATTGAAGATAAAAACCTTATAGAGCACATAAATAATCATGATGAAATAGTTTTTAGTTATCCGGTACAGTATAGTGCAGTTCCTAAAATATTAAGTGATTTTATACATAGCAATGCAGGATGGTGGAAGGGTAAAAAGGTTTTTGTTATTGCTACAATGGCGTTGTTCAGTGGGGATGGTGCAGGAGTGTTAGGGCGTATGCTAAAACAGTATGGTGCTCAAATTACAGGTGGCTTGCATCTGCAAATGCCGGATAGTATTGCTGATGAGAGGGTATTAAAACGTTCTCTTGAAAAGAATACTCAGCTTGTTAATAATGCAAATCGCAAAGTAGTAAAAGCAGTTGCCAATATTAAAAACGGAAAATATCCACAAGAAGGACTGGGATCATTATCCCGACTGGCAGGTTTCCTGTCACAGAGATTATGGTTTGGTTATAGAACCGGAAAATATAGTGATAAATTAAAGATAGATGCCGACAAGTGTGTTGGATGTTCTAAGTGTGTAAGGATATGTCCAACCGAAAATATTATTATGGCAGATAATAAAGCAGTGGGGAAGGATAAATGTACGGTATGTTACAGGTGTGTGAATGCATGTCCTAAACAAGCGATTACACTGCTTGGGAAAACAGTTATTGAGCAAACTTTTATTGAAAAGTATTTGTAAAGAAGACGTACGAATTTGAAGGGGTTCTGTGTTATGTAAATCTCCAGTCTTTTTAAGGGGTAATTTCATAGTAGAAACAGCTTCCATACTTCGGTAGGAGGTCTCTGTAAAAAATTCTCCTTTTTTGAACCACTTTTTGTTATTTTTATCTGTGAAATCACTGTAAAAATAGGCAAAAGCGGTCCTGGTAAAAAAAGTTCTTTCCCAGATACCCATTTTGGAGAAAATGTAGGTCTCACAGAGAGATTTTTTTGTCTAGACCGCAGGAAGGCTATTTTCGTATAAATAAGGAGCAAAAATGAGACCAAAAGGATTCTGTAGAACAACTTTTTTTATAGGGACCGCCGAAAGCAAAATTCACAAGTTCTAAAGGGATAATTTATTGCATTAGAAGAATTGAGATTTATTGAGTTATCTAACTAACTTTCCTTATTTTTCAAGGCTTCCAGAGCCTCAAACTATGAAACTATATGTATTTTCCCTTGTTTTTGCCCTTATGGGCAACTTACAAGGGAAAGTTTTTTCTTATTGCCCCACAACCTTATCCAAGAGCCTTGCGGAAGTCCGCTTTGCTTCCCTTGTGGCGTGGGCGTAAACATTCATTGTGGTACGCACATCGGAATGACCCAACAGCTCCTGCACATCCTTGGGCTGTGCCCCGCTTGTCAGAAGATTGGTGGTGTAGGTGTGTCTTAAAGTATGGAAGTGGAAGCCTTCCAACTCAGGCACCCTCCGGCTGGCACTCCTGCAAGCGTTTTCTACTGTGCTTGGAAGTTCCAGACGCCCATCTGACCTCAAACATACAAAGGAGATTT
>JAFUKS010000107.1 GCA_017473445.1 Lachnospiraceae bacterium | reverse complement strand
TGCAGGGGTATCTGGATGTGGCAAAGGACATTGCTGATTTATACGAACAAAATTATCAGTTTGAAGAGGCAAAGGAATTCTACCTGCAGGGTTCAGAATGTGCGACAGATAGGGCGGTAAAGCAGCAATGCAGGGAAGGCTACACCCGTTGCAAAGAACGTCTTGATAAGCGTCAGGCACAAATAGAAGAAGCCATGGCCAGTTATAATCAGTGTAATACCAGCTTGATTGGCCAGAAAAAAGACGGGTTTACCCGACTGGGAGAGCTGTCCAAAAGGGGAAATACCTATGCGGCCCTTTGTTTTGCACAGATAGCGGAACAGGATGACTATCTGAAAGATACGATGAATCCATTCCCCTCCGATACAGAAATTTTCAGCTGTTATAAAAGAGCTGCTGAGGCTGGTGAACGGGAAGCAATCAGCCGTATGGCAGAGATTTTGGAATATGGTCAGTTAGGTCAACGTAGAGATTTGTCAGCAGCAGAAAGGTGGAAAAGAATGCTATGAGTAATTGGATCAGTACAAAGGTGAAGAATCCGACCTATCGCTACAAAAGCCCGGTAATCTTTCAGGGGAAAGCGTATTTTGACAGCAAGGAATTGGTGGAAGCTTTTTTAAACAATTGGGACGATGGCATAACCTCCTTCAAATGTGGGGAATGGGAGGATTTCTGGGACACTTCTGTGGAACTGGAAGCGTCTGTAAAGGCGGAAAATAAAAGGGCTTTTCGCACAATTGGTTATCATATGTGGGAGGTAGACCATGATAGCAATATAGATGTGTTGTTTACCAAGGTGCTGCATTACTTTGAACCTGCATTAGAAGAGATTCCGTATTTTATGCCGGGTACTTCCCAAGTACAGCTTTGGAGCGGGGAGCAATTTAAACAACTCTTTCAGCGGGAGTTGAAAAAAACGGAAATCTCCTATTTGACCAATCTGCAATTTGACAACCTGGGGGAAGACTGGAGTAGAACATACGATACAGCAGAGCGTGAAATATTGTATGTATGCCGGATGCTGAAAGAAAAAATATTCACACTCTTTGGATATGCGGAAGCAGAAGACTCTTTCCTGAAAGTGGCTTTTAGTGATGCGGAGAGACAAAATGGAATGGGGGAATATCTGGTAAGGGCATATCAAGGTGTTGGTGACAGATTATATGAGCGGGATGAGTTTGTTTATCAGGGGAAAGTATGCCACTCTTTAGAAGAGTTTGGAGCCCTATGGAAAGATTCCTGTGCCGGGTGGTCTATCAAGGAGTGGGATGCATTTATAGAGACCCTTTATGAAGAGAAGGAGGGGGTATGTAGTTTTCCGCAATGGCTTTCAGGGCTACAGGAGCAAGAACTGCTAAGGTGTTTCAATGACTGGAAGGAAGAGGCCAAGGAGTGGAGACGCCGAAGTGGCGGAAGTAAAAGAAATGAGCTTCCGGAAGAATTCCCGGAGAATAAACCCATTGCATGGGGAGAGTATCTTAAGTATGGCGGACAAAAATGGCATGACACGCTGGTAGATGCGTATGAGAAGGAAGTGGAGAAGCTTCCGGATTTCATAAAGAAACAATCTAAGCGTACACAGGTGGAGACCCTGAAGGATTTGTATCTTCGTATGTTCGGTTATCTGAAAGAGGCAATCAAGGGTCTGCCGGAGTATGATTCCTATGCTATAAAGGCAGAGCTTGAGGGGGCCATTGAAAGGTGGAAGGAATGGGAGAAATCGAACCAAAAAGCTTACGAAGATAAGAAAATGCTGGTAAATGCAATGCGTAATCATAAGGTATTATCCTGTTGGAATCATGGGTTTTCCCATCCATTGTGGGAGCAGTCGGATAACGGACAATGTCTCGCTTTACTGGCCTGTGCCCCCATAGAGGAAAGCTTTCAGAAGGACTGCGAAGCATTTTTACAGTTGATGGAAGCAGGCACAATAGACTGTGCGCCGGAAAAAGTAAAAGGGTATGCAGAAGCGATTTTTGAATTTATTTATAGGCCGTTAGTGGACAAATCGGAGAAGCCGGACAAGACCATAAAAGAGACGCTGGATAAGATGATAGAAGGTTATTTCCGATTGCTTGAAAGTTTGTCCACAAAGCTTCCGGCAACGATACATTTGTCAAATATCATATCCGGCGAAGGGTATAAACGTCGCCTCCTTCTGAATCATCAATTGCATGGAATCACATTGGAAATGGAGCACTTCCTCCGGTTGGCAGAAGATACGATGGAAAAGAAGCAAAAAGAAATAAAGGAGCTGTCGCCGGAGCGGAGAAGTGTAGATTATACCCCCTTTTACAAGAACAATGAAGTGTATATAAAATGGCGTGTGCAAAAACGCAAAACCGATGAAATCCAAAAGGAATGGGTGACTCGTTCAAAAGAGATTGCGAACCTGGCAGAGGAATGGGAAGCGTATATCAATGAGAATTATGATAAAAAAAGCATTGATAAGCTATACGAAGCAGGGAAGGCTAAGTTGGCGGTATCCCGTGAGCATCATAGCGTACTTGTTGAAAAAGAAAAGGAATGGAAGCAGGCAGTTTATGCTGCCAACAGGCAATGGGATATCCTTATGAAGGCCCGCAGACAATATGAGGAGGAGTGGGACAAACAAAAGAAAGAAGAAGAAGAGGCCCGGCGGCAGGAAAAAATCAAAGAGGCAAAACGAAAGGCATTTGCAGAAAATGTAAAAAAGACTCTTTTGGTGCTGGCAGCACTGGTTCTTTTGATTTCAGTAATTGGTGTGACCCTGGGCGGTATTAAGAAGAAGTTTTTTACCGCATGGAAGGTAGAGGACGGCATCTTAACAGCAAATTTAGATGAGGATTCCCTATTTTTCAAAAAGGATAAATTTTTGGACCGGGTGGCGGACGTCCTTACGGATACCAATCAATTGGTGCTGCCGGAAGGGGCTGAGAAAATCGGAAATGTGGGAATCCGGCATACGGAAAATTATGCGGGAAATACGATACATAAGCTGGTTCTTCCGGAAGGAGCAACAGAAATCACATCAGATTTTTCTGCGGAAGGAATGTCCCAATTGACAGAAATCAATTTCCCCGCTTCTATGGAGACGATTTCCGGCAATTTCAATGGGACCGGGCTGAAAAATCTCTATGCGGAAAATGTAACAGCCATTTCCGGGACAGCTTCCTTTGGAAGTGTATTTAACGGAACACAGTGCTATGCGGGTGCTTTTGCCAGAAATAGTAGCCTAAGTAGCGTAAACCTGCCAAGTTTGCAGAACTTGGAAGATTATGCATTCTGCGATTGTAATGCGTTAACGGAAGTAAATTTACCATTGGTACAGGTGGTAGGACAGCATGCATTTGAGAACTGCTATCGGTTAAGCAATGTTACATTACCATCCGCAACAGAGCTGAATTATTATGTATTCCTAAACTGCACAGACCTTACGACGGTAAATCTGCCGTCAGCCAAAACGGTATGCTTATCCTCTTTCTACGGATGTGAGAATTTACAGGAAGTCTATCTGCCCACTGTGGAAACGGTGTATTTTAATAAGACTTTGAACAAAGGGAAAATATACATCGGCAGCAGTGTGCAAAGGATTGATTTTCAAGTAGTTCCCACACGTATGGAGAATGGGTCTTTCGAAAATATTCATGAAAAGCATCAGATAGAAATCGTATTAGATGCAGGCGGAACTTATTCCCGGGAAGTTTTGACAATGCTGGATACCGTAGCATCTAATCCGGAGGAATATGGGGAAGTGAAAATCAGCCATGCAGATTTTGCAGAACTTGGGATGAAATAAATCTATGGAAGTCATTGCTGATTTTTGCTATAATATTTATATGGTAAAGTAGTGGGGTTAGGAGCCGCCTCCAAAGGAGGACGGCTTCTAAGATTGTGTATAATCCTATGAGGAGGTTTGGGTTTATGGACAACAGAGAAAACAGCAAGATAGAACTGAGACAGGAAATTTTGGAATTAGAAAAGGAACTGGAAGAGAAAAAGCTTTCCTGTAAACCGGTATTGGTTATATCTAACGACGGCCCCAAGGAACACATGGGATCCTATGAATTAAGGAAGGAAATTGCCCGACTGGAAAAGGAAATCGAAGGAAGAAAGAACCTGTTAGCAGTTTTTGAATCCGACCTTATGGATAGGCAGGAACCTTTACCTGCATTTGATAAAAATGCGATATTGCTTCCGGAGTACAGAGAAGGAGGATATTTTACATCACAGGATTTTTATGATAAATGTGATGAATTTCATAAAATGTTAGAAGAACAGGGACTGGATTTTAGAAGCATGGGAAGGGCAGATTATATTTTCCGGAAAAAGAAATTTCTTCAGGAGAAGTACGGAATTACTTGGCTTGTAGAAGAATATCAATTTCTGCCGGGAACAGTAACAAATGTACATATCAGTCATCCCAACGATTAGAAGTGAGATGATTTTACGGAGGATAGGCAATGAAGAATATATGGGTAAATGGCATGATGGGTGTTGTGGTAGGCGATGCCCTTGGTATGCCGGTACAGTTTCGCACCAGAGCTGAGGTGAAAATGAATCCGGTGAAAACAATGCAGGGATACGGAACCTATCATATGCCGCCGGGAACATGGTCTGATGACAGCAGTATGGCATTAGCGACACTTGATAGTATCAAAGAAAAGGGAGACATTGATTACGCAGATATTATGGAGCGGTTTGTGGAATGGCTGTATGATGGCAAATATACTCCGGCAGGTATTGCCTTCGATCAGGGACATACCTGCGAGGATGCAATTAATAATTTTAGAAAAAAGAAAGATTACAGAATTTGCGGAAAGACCGGAGAAATGGACAACGGAAACGGTTCTCTTATGCGAATCATGCCCGCATGTCTTTATGCCTATGAAAAGATTACGGCTAAAGAATGGGATTTAATGCAAGCCATGGATTGCATACATCAGGTTTCGGCCCTTACCCATAATCATTTGCGTTCCAAAATGGCGTGCGGAATCTATTTTTTTATGGTTAAAAATATCATTGAAGGATGCGGAAGTCTGTCAGAACGATTACAAAGTGGTGTAGATGATGCCTTGGATTTTTATCATGAAGACCTTCTTAATTTTGTGGAATTGTCATATTACACCAGACTATTTGAATTGGACGAATTTGCAAAGTGTGAGGAAGATGCGATTGAAAGTACCGGTTATGTGGTAGCCAGTCTGGAAGCTGCCATCTGGAGTCTGATTACCACGGATACATTGGAAGAAGGTCTGCTCAAGGCAGTAAATCTGGGGTATGATACGGATACCGTCGGAGCAATCGCCG
>JAFUKS010000106.1 GCA_017473445.1 Lachnospiraceae bacterium | reverse complement strand
GGCCCGTACCGCTCTGGGCCGTATGCTTGATTTTGCAGTATATGATTTGAAATATGATATTGCAGAATTTTTCAGGCTGTTCATCAAGTCAGGCATCAGTGCCCGATTTGAAACCGGGGATTTCTCTCTGCTTGTGGGCATGTCCGGAGTAGAGCTGGCTTATAAGGTTCTAGAACAATCTGACATTGAATATATGCGTATCAAACCGAAATATACCCTAAATCGCAGCAAAGAATTCTGGACCGGGTGGGCCTTGGCATATTATCAGTGGGAAACGTCCCTATCCTTTGCGGAAATCGCCCAATATATTCCCATTAAGGATATTCAGGCTCTTTACTCACCCTATCACGAAATGGATATTCGGCAGTTCGTAGACAAAATGAACGCTCTATATAAGACCGCTAAACCGGAAACCAATCTTAAGCTTCTGCGGCAAAAAGCAGGACTCAGTCAGCGGGAACTTGCAGAACTGTCCGGCGTTCCGGTACGCACCCTGCAACAATATGAGCAACGGCAGAAAAATATTAATAAAGCACAAGCAGAGTACCTTGTCGTGCTGGCAAGAATACTCTGCTGTGAAATTACTGATTTGATAGAAAAAGCAGAGCAATGACCATCCCTAGTCTATTGCCTGCTTTTTTAACTGTGTAAAAACATCCTCTTCCATAACTGTCTTCAACACTTCCATGGCCTCTTCATATTCATTCGTAGCAGTGCCGTAGCTATCTCTCCTTGCGATACAAAAACCGAAATCCTGATAAAGTTTAATGGCTTGATAGGAGGAGGGCTGGGTATGCAGATAAATCATCTGCTCCGGATACTCCCTGCTAAATATCTTCATTACTGCAGTAATCAACATCCGGGCACATCCCTTGTTACGATGAGTCGGAATTACAGCCAGCCAATGGATAATGGGAATCTCCTGTCCATTCTTTTGAGAGAACCAAGCAGCACAGACACCCACATATTCGCTGGTATAAACATCCTTTAGAAACACCATGCGTTGTTTCAGTAGATTCTCATTCCGACCAAAGGCTTTATAAAAATACTCAATGGTTCCTTCCTGCGTCTCGTGTTGAAACTCTCCAGCTGCCTGCTGGATTTCTGCCCAGACAGACTCCATTCCCGAGTGGTAATGTTCTATTACGTAGCCATGAGGAACCTCTCTGAATGCATTCTCCTGCACCTTATCACAGCGCATAATAATACTTTTATAAGCTATTTCTTCCGGCATTTTCTTCCATCCTTTCTTTCAACTGCTTGATTCTTTCATCGTATTGTTTCAGTTCTTGAATCGTACCTTGCATCTGTTGCAAGCCTGCTTGTCGGTCCTCCGTGTCGGAGCCTTCCAGACCCAAGGCACGCTTCACGTTATAAGCCAGCCACCCCAGCATACCATCCATACTGCAGCTGAGGATGACATCCCAATCCACACCATCCAGGGGCATACTTTCCCTATAAGCACTCATCAGGGCATCGAATTTTTCCCTGTCATATCCACCATCTACATCCGTGGTCCAGTAATTTAGCACTTCTACTAATTCCTGATAAGGATTCACAGGGCCTGCCGCCTCCCAATCGATAATATAGACCTTAGTATCAGGGCCTTCGCCCTGCCACATCACATTCTTGGGGTCCAGGTCCCGGTGACTGATGACCTGACACCGAGACACCTGCTGCCAGCCGATGACTACTCCCTGATCCCACTTTTGAAGTGCTTCTAAATATTTCTCAAGTATAGATGCACATTCATTTTCCGGCTGCGGTTGAGCTTTTTTTACCAAACTCCGGGCATACTCCAGCAGTCCCTCCCAGTCAATGGGTTCCCGATTTTCCTTCTCCTGCTCCATAGTATCTACCCGGATGTCCGCCCGGTGTATCCGGCCCAAAATCTGTCCAATCTGCTCACAATGAGCAGGCGTAATCTCCTGCCCGAATACAGACCGGCCCTCCAGCCAGTCAAAAATCATATAATAGTAGCCGGAATCCTCCAGCACATGCTTTCCCTCAAACTCCCTAGCCGCCACCAAAGGGATCTCATCAATCAGCTTGTGGGCAACGATTTCAGAGAAAATCATATTTCCTAACGCCTTGGGCCGCTTCATAATATCCGGATTCAGCACCTTGATGGCATACTGCCCGGATGTGGTGGTGACCCGATACATCCGATGCATCAGGCCTCCGGTAATCATCTCCGGAGACTCCATAAGAATCCCCAGATGGTATTTCTTACATAAATTATTTAATCCTTCTTTCATTTGTAACTCCAAAATGTTCTGTATCATAGATAGCCATTATCATCTATATCTATTATTATTCAATTACGGCCTCTTGGGGCTCCACAATCTTTTGTATTGCCACTTCCCCATTCTCTTCTACAGTACCCTGTTTTATAATCTCAAAAGTGCCTCCTCGGTCTATAAAATAGTCCTCAATCTGAGCCATCAATACATTAGCATCTCCGTATTGTTCCACCTGCACATGGTTGGCAATCCAAGCATCTCCCCCGGCAGAAATAATCTGATATTGATTATCGTATTCGATTCCGTAATAATACTCCTCTTCATTCAAGGTGCAACGCATTTCTACTCTGGATATGGGCCCGCTAGTGCTACTTCGGACAGCACTGAATGTAATAATCAGTGCAAGATAAAGAACCATCAGTACCAAAGGAACACCTACTAGTGCAATCAGTATTGTTTTGATTATCCGTCTGCGGTTGCGGTTCTGAAGAGCCAGTTGCTCATTCAAAATAGCCAACTGGTTCACGATTTCCTTGGTCTCAGAAGGACTGATTTGCTCCTGAGTAGAATGTCCCAGCAGCTCCGTTACAGGTACTTCAAAGAGAGCCGCCATACGCTCCAGCATTTCCGCATCCGGTACGGAATAACCCTTCTCCCATTTGGATACGGTCTGCCGTACCACACTCAACTGCTGTGCCAGGGTCTCCTGTGAATAGCCCTTTTGTTTTCTTAAATTCTTAATATTTTCTCCTAACATATGATTTACCTCCCGGTTTTGATGTTTTCATCATATGTATCTATCAACAAAATCACAAGCAACGCAAATTAACATTGCTTTTGCATCACCATATAAAACCGATGGACCAAGCCATCTACGTATCCTCTTTCCCGGATTTCCTTCTCCACTTCCAATAACTGCTCCCAGCAGTTCTCTACGGAGAATCCGGGGAACTCCCACTGGATGATTCTGGCAAACCATACCAACGCACCGGTATCGTAGAAATAAATGGGTTTGTACACCTCGTCCTGCTCCAGGGCAGTAAATCCTGTGGCTTCAAAGAGTGCCGCCTGCTTTTTCAGATGGTGGCCAGGAAAAGACTTTTCCTGCCCAGGCAATAATCGCTCTACCAGCTCCCGATCATTTTCCTCGCCCACCTGCTGGGTGATGAAAATACCACCTGGCTTTAACACCCGGTAAATCTCCTTAGGGTCATAGGAACCATGACGATTGATGACCACTTCAAATACATTATCCTCAAAGGGCATGTGAGTACAATCGCTCATCTCCCGGAAATCAATTCCCAGCTTACCCAAGGTCTCCCGACACAGTGCTACATTGGGTGCATAGCCTTCCGTCGCGCTGGTCAATTCATAGGGGTGATTCAAGGACAACAGGAATTCTCCGCCTCCCGTATCCATATCCAGAATCTTGTCCGTAGTTTTTACATATTTCTGAACGACGGCCCGGTAGTCCCAAGGCATGTCATCTTCTTCTGATTTGAATTTACCTTCTATGTGAGAAAAATCCCAGCCCTTGATGTGGGCTATGGACTCCTCCGCCAGCCATGCGGCTTTTAATTGTTCTGCATTCATAATAAAATGTCTCCTTTTTCTCTTTTCATCGCCACGTATTTAGCAGCTTGTTTTCAGAATTCGAAGACTACATACTAGCTGTTACTTTAAGTACTCAACCAATTCCTCACAACGCTTCATGGTCATTTCCGCCAGTATCTCATTATAATCTACCGCTGCCATGGAACCTCCATTGTGCTCATCTGCCGCTTCCTTGGCCCTGGTCTCCTTCTCTGTAATCCACGCCCGCTGCTCACTGAGAATGGCATCAAATTTCTCTTCCTCCACGTTGTAGCGAATCAGATTCCATATATAATTCAGACATTCATCACTGAACCGGTACATGGCACCCGTACATTCTACCATTTCCAAGGTAGTTCCCGCCTCACTCAGCTTGCTTTCATAATATTCATAGGATTCCTTATAACTGTTCAGGGTCATCTGTGCATCCTCTAAAGGAGATAATCTGTCCAGAGAATAAATACCATATCCGTTGATTTCATCCACAATAATTATCATCGTCAGCTGCGTCTCACTTTGATTATAGGAATCAATCCAGGTTCGCACCTCTGCTCCAAGCTCCTCTAAAGGTGTCCCCGGCAAATAAACAGTAAAGGTATCCGTAGCTCCCAAACAATAAGAGGG
>JAFUKS010000105.1 GCA_017473445.1 Lachnospiraceae bacterium | reverse complement strand
ATACCTATGAGTATGACAAGCATTTTATCGTATACCCCCAGATGGTTTGGAGTGAGAGTCGCAGAGCGGTTCCTACGGGTAAAAAGGTGCCTGAAGGATTTTCTTACAGCTCCGGTAATAATGACTGGTGGTTGACTGTGGAAGAAATCCGTGAATTATTGAAGACTGTGGATGGCAATTAAGAAAAGATTAAGGAAAGAGCAAGAATATGTGCTCTTTCCTTTTTTGTGTCTAAGTGCTATAATTATACGGATAGTATTCAAAAAATGGAAAACTATGGCAAAAAGGAGTAATTCCATGGAAAAATTAGCGATTCTGGGTGGCACGCCGGTGCGTGAAACTCCCATTTCTTATGGCAGGCAATATATAGATGAAGCAGATATTCAGGCAGTGGTAGAGACCTTAAAAAGTCCCTGGCTGACCTGTGGCCCCAAGATAGGAGAATTAGAACAAAAGCTCTGTGAGATAACCGGAGCCAAGTATGCGGTGGCAGTAAGCAACGGTACCGCAGCACTTCATTTGGCAGCGATGGCAGCAGGCATCACAGAAGGGGATGAAGTAATTGTCAGTCCCATTACCTTTGCGGCTTCTGCCAACTGTGTGAAATACTGTGGAGGCACGCCTGTATTTGCGGATATTAAAGATGATACTTATAATATTGACCCGGCCTGTATACGGAAGCTGGTAACAGAGCGGACCAAGGCTGTGGTGGCGGTGGATTTTACGGGCCAGGCTGTGGAACTGGATGAAATCCGTGCTATTTGCAGGGAGCACCAGCTGGTATTGATTGAGGATGCGGCCCATGCCATTGGCACCAAGTATCAGGGACAGCCGGTGGGCAGTATTGCAGATATGACCTGCTTCAGCTTCCATCCGGTAAAGACCGTTACCGGTGGCGAGGGCGGTGCCATCACTACCAATGATGAGGCATTGTACCGTAAGCTGCATCTGTTACGTGCCCATGGGATTACCAGGGATATGGAGGAAATGGTAAATCCTACAGATGCCCCCTGGTACAATGAACAGGTAATGCTGGGCTACAATTACCGCATGACGGATTTTCAGGCAGCACTGTTACTTTCCCAGTTGGATAAATTACTGATGTTTACGGCACGCCGTAAGGAAATCGTGGCCATGTATGATGCGGCCTTTGGGGATATTCCGGAGATTCAGGTGCAGAGAGAGATTCCTGAGTCCGATACTACCAGACATTTATACATCTTACGTCTGCGGAAAGAACTGCTTAATTGCGACAGAAGACAGTTCTTTGATGCTTTGGGAGCAGAGAATATCCGCAGTCAGGTGCATTATTTGCCGGTGTATTGGCATTCTTATTACGAGAAGCTGGGTTATGAAAAGGGATTGTGCCCCAATGCAGAGGCCTATTATGAAAGCTCCATGAGTCTGCCCCTGTATTATTCCCTGACGGATGCGGAAGTGGAAGATGTGATTAGGGCAGTGAAAAAGCTGATTGCATATTATAAAAAATAGTTTTCCCCTAAGGGAATCGGATTGGAGAAAGAATGGGTAAATATTTCGGCACTGACGGATTTCGTGGTGAAGCGAATATCACATTGACGGCAGACCACGCCTACAGAATCGGACGCTTCTTAGGCTGGTATTTTACGGACAAGGCACAGAGAAAATGCAAGGTAGTCATCGGCAAGGACACCAGACGTTCTTCTTATATGTTTGAATATGCACTGGTGGCAGGACTTACTGCTTCCGGAGCGGATGCTTATCTGCTGCATGTTACTACCACACCTTCCGTGTCCTATGTGACCCGTACAGAGGATTTTGACTGTGGTATTATGATTTCAGCCAGCCACAATCCTTTTTACGATAATGGCATCAAGCTGCTCAACAGCAATGGTGAAAAAATGGAAGAAGAGACTCTGCTGAAGGTGGAGGATTATCTGGATGGGATTACCGGAGAGGTACCCTACGCAGAAAAGGAAAATATTGGTACCACCGTGGATTATGCCGCAGGACGGAACCGTTATGTGGGTTATTTGATTTCCCTGGCTACCCGCTCTTATGCAGGTAAAAAGGTGGGACTGGATTGTGCCAACGGCAGTGCGTGGACCATTGCAAAGAGTGTTTTTGATGCTCTGGGTGCCAAAACCTACGTGATTAACAATGAGCCCAATGGTCTGAATATTAATACGGATTGCGGCTCCACCCATATCGAAGGCTTACAGAAGTATGTGGTAGAGAACGGGCTGGATGTGGGCTTTGCCTTTGACGGAGATGCGGACAGATGCCTTTGCGTGGATGAAAAGGGAAATCTGGTGGATGGAGATGCCATTATGTATATTTATGGCAGATATTTAAAGGAGCGGGGCAAGCTGCTGGGCAATAAGGTGGTGACCACCGTTATGTCCAATTTTGGTCTGTACAAAGCCTTTGATGCATTGGGCATTGAGTACGAAAAGACCGCCGTAGGCGATAAGTACGTATATGAGAACATGATTCAGAATGGTTATCGTATTGGTGGTGAACAGTCGGGACATATTATTTTTAAGAAATATGCCACCACCGGAGATGGAATTTTAACCGCTATCAAGATGATGGAGGTTATGCTGGAAAAGAAGGCTGCTTTAAGTGAGCTGACAGCACCCTTTAAGGTATTCCCTCAGGTGCTGGAGAATATCCGGGTGGTGGATAAGAATGCCGTACAGCAGGATAAGGAAATTCAGGCTCATGTGGCAGATATTGCCGCAGAGCTGGGAGAGGACGGACGTATTTTGGTACGGGAAAGCGGTACGGAGCCATTGATTCGTGTAATGGTAGAGGCAGGAGAATTGGATGACTGCCGGAAGTATGTAAAGAGAGTCATAGACCTGATTAAGCAAAAGGGCTATGAACAGAAGTAACAGGAAATGAGGCGTAAGTGTGGAGCATCAGGCACGGGAACAACGGAATAAGCGAATAGATACAGTAGTATTTCTGGTATTGCTATTGGGTTTTTCCTGCCTGATGGGATACTTGTTTTACAGGCAGTGTACCGGCAGCGAGCAAAGCTACCATTCGGACATGAAGGCCTATATTCTGGAAATGCAGGGGCTGGACAGCGGCTATAGTTTTCCCTACCCCATTTTGTTTTGGGTGGGCCGGTGCTTTGATTTGCTGTTTTCACCGGAAATGGCTATGGCATTGGCTACCATGACACTAAACAGTATATCTTTGGTGGCTGTAAAATGGGTGTTGAATAAGGTTACCTTAAAGAGCTTGCAGGAGGCCATGGGGAAGAGGGACTGGGCAGCAGGTGTGCTAATAAGTGTCATTGCTGTTTCGCTGTTTTTTGTTTCCATGGTGTATCCTCCGGGAGAAATTTATCTGCCGGGTATTATAAGGGATTATCTGGGTGTATTTTCCGGGAATCCTTATTATAACGCTACCTATATGGCGGCGAGACCCTTCGGGATTCTGGCATTCTATCAGTATGGAGTACTGCTGGACCGTTATGAGATGGGATGTTCCGGCAAGTGGACCGGTGGCACCCGGGGAGTCGATTTGCGGGAGTATTTCCTCTTTGCAGGGAGCCTGCTTTTGGCTACCATGGCAAAGCCCAGCTCTACCATTGTGCTGGTAGGTGCGGCAGGATTGATCATGTTGTATCGGCTGATCCGCCGGAAACTACGGAATTTTAAGCCCACCCTATGGCTGGGATTGTGTTTTGTTCCTACTTTTTTGAATCTGCTGTATCAATACAGTGGTGTGTTTGTTCCCCGGGATGGAGGAGAAGGCGGTATTGGCTTTACCTTCGGAAAGGTTTGGGGACGTTATTGCGAAAATATTCCTTTGGCCATTGGCTTGGCTGTGGGATTTCCCATATTGGTGTTTTTATTGAATTACAAGGAACTGAAACAGAATAGTATTTATCGCTTTTCCTGGCAGATTTACTGGATGGGGTTTGCAATGGCCTTTTTCCTGTATGAAAAGGGATTTCGGGAAAGAGATTTCAATTTCTGTTGGGGATATATGTATGGCATATTTTTTGCCTTTGTAGGAGCACTACTGGTGCTCATCATGGCCACTACCCGCAAGAAGCATCCCTTCCTGTTGGCTATGCAATGGCTGGCCTATGGCTGGCATCTGATATGCGGCATTTACTATTTTTCTCTAATCTACGGCGGTGCAATGTATTATAGTGTCCGCTGGTAGCATGAGAATATTGATAGAATAAGAGGGCTTATTCGGACGAAAAGAAAGGATACAGTGAAATGGACAAGATTGCAGTTTTGATTCCCTGCTACAACGAGGAAAAGACCATCGGCAAGGTGGTGAAAGATGTGAAGGAGACTCTTCCGGAAGCAACGGTTTATGTTTATGATAATAATTCCACCGACCGTACTGTGGAACTGGCTACCCAGGCCGGTGCAATTGTGCGATATGAATACAAGCAGGGAAAGGGAAATGTAATTCGCAGAATGTTCCGGGAGATTCATGCCCGGTGCTATCTGATGATTGATGGAGATGATACCTATCCCCTGGAGTCTGCACCTGAAATGGTGGACAAGGTGTTAAATCATAATGCGGATATGGTGGTGGGAGACCGCTTGTCCTCTACCTACTATACCGAAAATAAGCGTCCTTTCCACAATTT
>JAFUKS010000104.1 GCA_017473445.1 Lachnospiraceae bacterium | reverse complement strand
GGTGTATCCGTAGGTGCTCATGAAGGCGGCAGAATTGTAGATGTATTTAACGCACTGGATGGTGACGGCGCATTTTCTCCCGAGAGAGCAGGTGCAGTACCCAGTGGAGCACTTATTAAGATGTGCTTCTCCGGCAAGTACACTGAGAAGGAAGTATACAGCAAGATCGTAGGTAAGGGTGGCTTCAATGCATACTTAGGTACCAACGATATGCGTGAAGTAAACAAGATGGCAGCTACCGATGAAAAGGCTGCAGCAGTAAAGGAAGCATTCATGTATCAGATTGCCAAGGATATGGGCTCCATGGCTTGTGTACTGAAGGGTAAAGTAGACCAGATTATCTTAACCGGTGGTATCGCTTACAATGCGGATGTGGTAGAAGCTCTGAAGGATATGGCAGGCTTTATCGCTCCCTTCACTGTATATCCCGGTGAGGATGAGCTGCTGGCTCTGACCCAGGGTGCCCTTCGTGTACTGAACGGTGAAGAAAAGGCAATGGAATATTAAGCGTTATTACAAAAGCTTCGCTGCCGGGTGGATAATCCCAGCGAAGCTTTTTTATAATGAGCACGACTGCATTTTACATGCTGTCGTAGGGAGGAATTTGGGAAGTGAAAAGGAATAGATTGCGGGACATCTCTCCCATGAAGTTGATTTTGGGAGGGTATTGCCTGATTATATTGGTGGGAAGCATCCTGCTGGCTTTGCCGGTGTCTACCCGGGAGGGGGTGTGGACACCTCTGACGGATTGCTTTTTTACAGCCACATCCGCTACCTGTGTAACGGGTTTGATTCGGTTTGATACTTTTACCCACTGGAGCCTGTTTGGGCAGCTGGTGATATTAGGGATGATTCAGATTGGTGGTATCGGTTTCATGACGGTAGCTATACTGGCATTGATACTGATGCGTAGGAAGATCGGACTTAGTGAGCGTTCTTTGATGCAGAACTCTATTTCCGCACCTCAGCTGGGTGGTATCATACATATGACCAAGTTTATTGCACTGGGTACATTGGCCTTTGAGGCATTGGGCGCATTGCTTCTTTCTTTTTCTTTTGTACCACGGTTTGGTTGGAAGAAGGGAGTTTATTTCTCCGTATTCCACTCCATTTCAGCCTTTTGCAATGCGGGCTTTGATTTGATGGGTGGGACCACGGGGCAGTTTTCCTCCCTTACCGGATATGTGGGGGATTGGTATGTGAATATTGTTATCATGCTGTTGATATTTATTGGCGGGTTAGGCTTTTTTGTATGGTATGATTTAGGAAGCAAGCGTTTTCATCTGCGGAAGCTGAATCTCCAAAGTAAAATGGTGCTTAGTATCAGTATCGGTCTTGTGGTCATCGGTACCATAGGATTTATGTTATTGGAATATCACAGCAGTACCTATGAGGGTATGAGTGTGGGGGAAAAGCTGTTAGCCAGCCTGTTCCAGTCCGTTACTGCCCGTACCGCAGGGTTTAATACTACGGATTATACAGGCATGAGTGAGGCGGGGATTTTTCTCATGATTCAGTTGATGCTGGTTGGTGGTTCCACCGGCTCCACTGCGGGTGGTATCAAGACCACCACCTTCTGGGTATTGTGTATCAGCATATTTACCACCTTTTTCCGGAAGAAGAATATCGAAGCCTTTGGTCGTCGGTTGGAGGAGGGGATTACCCGTACCGCTTCCTGCATTTTTATGACTTATTTATTAATGACCACTACGGTGGCGATTTTGATTTCGGCCATGGAGGGACTGCCCCTGCTGACCTGTCTGTTTGAGTCCGTATCAGCTATGGCTACGGTAGGTCTGACCCTGGGAATCACCCCTTCCCTGGGCATGGTGTCTAAGCTGCTCCTGGCCTTTCTGATGCTTTGCGGAAGAGTAGGTTCCATTACCATGCTGCTGGCATTTTCCAATGATAAGCGTGCCTCATCCTCCAGATTACCGCTGGAAAAGGTACAGGTGGGTTAAATAAATGAGATAGGAGAGATGATATATGAAATCAATATTAATCATAGGCTTGGGACGTTTCGGACGTCATATGGCTCAGAAATTTTTGGAAAAGGGTCATGAAGTAATGGCTGTGGACTGGGATGAGGAGCGGGCAGACGGTGCTGTAGGCTTCATCCAACAGATTCAAATCGGCGATGCCACAGATGAGAGATTTATGGCTTCCTTGGGCGTAAGTAATTTTGACCTGGCAGTGATTGCCATTGGTGATAATTTCCAGACGGCACTGGAAATTACCGTAATATTGAAGGATTTAGGCTGTAAGTTCGTGGTAGCCAGAGCCACCCGTGAGGTCCATAGGAAGCTTTTGCTCCGTAATGGTGCGGACTATGTATCCTATGCGGAAAAGGAAGTGGCAGAGCGGCTGG
Organism: Lachnospiraceae bacterium; assembly: GCA_017473445.1. Taxonomy (GTDB): domain Bacteria; phylum Bacillota; class Clostridia; order Lachnospirales; family Lachnospiraceae; genus Acetatifactor. The sequence continues at coordinate 6,317 of JAFUKS010000104.1, read as the reverse complement.
CAATCCGTTTTGGAGCAGACCATATCTTTGACTTTATTGAGCTGGATGGGGATGTGGGTATCTTTGAGATTGCATTGCCGGAGAAATGGAAGGGCAAGAACATGATTGAATTGTCCATCCGTACCAAGTATAAGGTCAGTGTACTGGCATACCGGGAAGGCGGAAAGGTGATTCCCCTGCCCCATCCCACCCATGTATTTGATGGGGAAGACAGCCTGTTGGTCATGGGTGCTGAGTCAGACGTGCTGGCACTGGATAAGAAATAAGTTCCAGCCTCGGCCGCTTACCGGGCACCCCTCCCCACCGAGCGGCCGGGATCGGAACATAGGCAGCAAAAAGGGCTTCGTGCATATTGCACGAAGCCCTTTGAAGTGCCACGAAATTACAGGGGGAACTTAAAGTATCTCACTGCGTTGTTGTAGGAGACGTCGGTAACGATTTCGCCCAGGATGTCGTAATCCTCGGGGAACTCGCCATTTTCTACCCAGTTACCGATTAGGTTACAAAGAATACGTCTGAAGTACTCATGTCTGGTGTAGGACAGGAAACTACGGGAGTCAGTCAGCATGCCCACAAATCCGGATAAGTTGCCCAGATTTGCCAGGGAGATCATCTGATTGATCATACCGGTCTTGTTGTCATTGAACCACCATGCGCTACCCTGCTGAATTTTTGCGATAGCAGTGGAATCCTGGAAGCAGCCCAGGATGGTGCCGATGGCTTCATTATCATTAGGGTTTAAGCTGTACAGAATGGTTCTGGGCAGCTCACCGGTGATAGCCAGGGCATTCAGGTAATCAGCCATCTGGTCAGAAGGAGCGGAGTTGTTGATACAGTCGTAGCCGGTATCGGGACCCAGCTTGTTGTACTGGGCGGTGTTGTTATCACGCTTACAGCCATAGTGCAGCTGCATTGCCCAATCCAGACGGCAGTACTCACGTCCTACGAACAGCATGAAAGCAGTCTTGAACTTGATTTCCTCTTCCTTGGTCAGGATCATTCTATTTAATCTCTTTAAGAAAATTTCTTCGATTTCATCCTCGGTGGCGGGAGCGTACATCACATACTCCAGACCGTGGTCGGATACATTACAGCCTCTGGAAGCAAAGAAATCCATACGTATTTTCAGAGCATCCTTCAATGCTGCGAAGGTATTGATTTCGGTCATGCCGCATACTGCAGCCAGCTTATCTAAGTAATCCAGATAGTCGGGCTTTTCGATATTCATAGCCTTGTCAGGTCTCCAGGCGGGAATTACCTTTACATCAAAGGAAGCATCCGCTGCAATCTTCTCATGCCATTCCAGGGAATCGATAGGGTCATCGGTGGTACAGATGAGGGTCACATTGCTCTGCTTGATCAGATTGCGTACGCTCATGGAGGGCTGGGAAAGCTTTTCGTTGCACAGATTCCATACCTCGTCAGCGGTCTTTTTGGATAATACGCCGTTATAACCGAAGTATCTCTGCAGCTCCAGATGGCTCCAGTGGAACAGAGGATTGCCGATGGCCTTGCCCAGGCACTCTGCCCATTTGCAGAACTTCTCATAATCGGAAGCATCGCCGGTGATATATTTCTCGTCTACACCGCAGGAACGCATGAAACGCCATTTGTAGTGGTCGCCACCCAGCCATACCTGGGTGATGTTTTCAAATTGGCGGTCCTCAGCGATTTCCTTGGGATTGATATGACAATGATAGTCCAGTACAGGGGTCTTCTCTGCATATTCGTGAAACAGCTTCTTGGCAGTTTCGGTTTCCAGCAGGAAGTCTTGGTCCATAAATTTCTTCATGTTAAATTCCTCCAAATACTATCTGTGGTACGGGGCATTTGCCCGTCTATGATAGTTCTCTAGGTGAATTATAACCAATGAAGAATGCTTTTTCAAGGGCGTTTTGCGGAAAGGGAAAGATTACCGAAGGATTTTTAAAAAGATGACATAAAATATGTGTTTTAATGCGTGCAAAAGCAAGTTTTTGGTTATTGACGGGGTATTTGAATGGAAGTAACATAGTTTATAGAAATACATATTTTTTGCGAAAGGAAATGCATATGAAGACCATTGACAGAGAGATGACCGGGGCAGTAAAGCGACCCGTAAAGGTAGTACAGTTTGGAGAGGGTAATTTCCTCCGGGGTTTTGTGGATTATATGATAGATATTGCCAATGAAAAGGGAGTTTTTGATGGCAGCGTGGTGCTGGTAAAGCCCATTCCCTTTGGCAGTTTGGAGCATTTTCATCAGCAACAGTGCCAGTATACCGTATCCTTACGGGGGATTGTGGACGGAGAGGCACAGGTACTGAACCGGCAGATTAGCTCCGTGGCAGATGCGGTAGATTGTTATGAAGAATATGATAAATATATGGCTCTGGCAGAGCTGGACACCTTACGCTTTGTAGTGTCCAATACCACCGAGGCGGGGATTGTTTATGATGAGACCGATTCCTTTGAGGCGATGCCCCCCAAGAGCTTTCCCGGCAAGCTGACTCAGTTTTTGTATCATAGATTTGAGACCTTCAAGGGGGCCATGGACAAGGGCCTTGTGATGCTTCCTGTGGAGCTCATTGATGACAATGGTATCATGCTGAAAAAATGTGTCCTGCAGCTGGCACAGCGTTGGCAGCTGGGAGAGGCGTTTATACAGTGGCTGGAGCAGACCTGTGTATTTACCTCTACTTTGGTAGACCGGATTATTACCGGCTATCCCCGGGACAATGAACAGGCGGAATGGGAGCAGCTGGGTTATGAGGACAGATGTCTGGTTACCGGCGAGCCCTTTGCTCTTTGGGTCATTGAAAGTGATAAGGATATCAGTGGGGAATTGCCCCTGCCCCGGGCAGGACTTCCTGTGATTTATACAGACAATCAAAAGCCCTATAAGCAGCGGAAGGTGCGTATTTTAAATGGTGCCCATACCTCCTTTGTGCTGGCTTCTTATCTTGCTGGTAATGATTATGTAAAGGAATCCATGGAGGATGAACTGATTTGTCAGTTTATGATGGATACTTTATTCAAGGAGGTAATTCCCACCCTGACCCTGCCCAAGGCAGAGCTGGAGGAGTTTGCTCGGGCGGTAATTACCAGATTCAATAATCCCTATGTAAAGCATGCCCTTTTGGCCATTTCTTTAAATTCCGTATCCAAATGGAGGGCCAGATGTATGCCCAGCTTCCTGGGATATGTGGAGCAGCAGGGAGGCTTGCCAGTCCACCTGACCTTTTCTTTGGCGGCATTGATGGCATTTTACAGCAGCACCGAGCTTTGCGAGGATGCTTTAATCGGACATCGCGAAGGGCAGGAGTACCGGATTCAGGACGACCGGGCGGTGCTGGAATTCTTCAAGGATTACAGTGATAAGGATGAGCTTACCTTTGTAAAAGCTTTCCTGGGCAGAGAGGATTTCTTTGGTCAGGACTTAAATCAGATAGATGGCTTGACAGAAGCAGTGGCCGGATATTTGGCAGAAATCAGAACCATGGGTATGAGGGAAGCATTATGCAAAAATTTCTCAAAATAAATGATAAAGATAATTGTCTGGTGGCACTTATGCCTCTGCCGGCAGGAGAGGTATTGGAAGTGGGAACAGTGCAGCTGACCCTGGCCCAGGACATTCCTTCCGGTCATAAGGTGGCGGTGGTCCCCATTGCCAGAGGCCGGCAGGTCATCAAATACGGCTATCCCATTGGAAATGCCACAGAGGATATTTTGCCGGGACAGTGGATTCATACCCATAATGTAAAAACCGGACTGGGAGAGCTTCTTGAGTATTGCTACGAGCCCATTACAGAGCAGATTTCTGCAATGCAAGGTGCCACGGAAGGGCAGGAGGTTGCTTGTTCAGAGGCTGCAGATAACCGGAAAAGTAATTTGCGGGATTATTTTCTGGGCTATCCCCGTAGTGACGGCAGGGTAGGAGTGCGTAACGAAATCTGGATTATCCCTACCGTGGGCTGTGTGAATAATGTAGCTACTTCCATTGCCGCGAAAGCCAAGGAATTTTTGCAGGGAACTGTGGAAGATGTGATTGCCTTTCCCCACCCCTACGGTTGTTCCCAGATGGGAGATGACCAGGAATACACCAGAGAGATTCTGGCAGATTTGATCCGTCACCCCAACGCAGGCGGCGTGCTGGTACTGGGACTGGGCTGTGAAAACAGCAATATAGAAGTGCTGAAGCCCTACATCGGTGAAGTAGATGAGAGACGAGTAAAATTCCTGGTATCTCAGGAGTGTGAGGACGAAGAAGAAAGCGCCCTGAAGCTGGTGAAGGAATTGATTGCTTATGCAGGTACTATTGAGAGAGAACGTACTTCCGTAGATAAGCTGGTCATCGGCATGAAATGCGGCGGTAGTGATGGGTTATCCGGTATTACAGCCAATCCTTTAGTAGGGCGGTTTTCCGACATGCTCATTGCCAAGGGTGGTACCACCATCCTGACAGAAGTACCGGAGATGTTTGGTGCTGAGACCATTTTGATGAACCGCTGTGTCAATCGGCAGCTTTTTGAACGTACAGTAGCCTTAATCAACGATTTCAAGCAATATTTTACGGACCACGGGCAGACCATATATGAGAACCCATCCCCCGGCAACAAGGCCGGCGGTATTTCCACCCTGGAAGACAAATCTCTGGGCTGCACCCAGAAGTCCGGCAGTGCGCCCGTAAAGGGGGTTCTGGCCTACGGTGAGCGGGTAGAGCATCCGGGCCTGCATCTGCTCAGTGCCCCGGGAAATGATTTGGTGGCATCCACCGCCCTGGCGGCAGCAGGTGCCCAAATTGTATTATTTACCACCGGCAGGGGCACTCCCTTTGCCTCCCCGGTACCCACCGTGAAAATCTCTACCAATGACGCGTTGGCAGAGAAAAAACACAAGTGGATTGACTTTAACGCCGGTGCCTTACTTCGGGAAGATGCAGATGCAGTAACTGACCGCTTCTACGAGTACGTACTTCAAGTGGCAGACGGCACCCGGGTATCCTCCGAGATCGCCGGCTACCACGACATGGCCATCTTCAAGCAAGGCGTTACTCTCTAAATGCTCATATAGCCTCTGAGACATTCCCTCAGAGGCTTTTTCATGCCCTTTCCCCGGCCCATCTCCGTCCGCCTCCTGCCCCGCTGGTAGCCCCATGCCCTTCCCCACCGTGGACAGGGCTACCCTTGGGGATTTTCTAAAAGCTGCCCCTTCGGTAGTGTCTATTTACGGTGTCTTTTATAGGATGGACATTGCCTACGCCTGCAATATGCCCCACAAAGACAGCCCTCTACTTGGCTAACAATGTCTGCTGACATAGATACTTCCGATGGGTATGACAAGTGGAGTGTCCATACCGCCCACTTAGCAAACGCTTATGCTACAAGGACATTCGACATGGAGGTCGAATGAGCGCAAGAGGTACCACGGAATACAACTGGCTTTGCCAGTTGTTTACCTTTGTGCGCGTGCCTGTCCCTTGCGCCATTCTTCCCGCGTTTGCTTAGTGGGCTGATGGCACGAAACGTATACCCATGGAAGTATCTATGTTACAGACATTGTGCCAACGCCCCAAGCTGTCTTTGTGGGACCTACAGCAGGCGGGCAATGTTCATGCCGTAAAAGACACCGTCCCTAACCGAAGGGGCACTTTTGAAAATCCATCCAAGGGACAGCCCAAGTGTCCACGGTGGGGAAGGGCATGGGGCTACCAGCGGGGCAGGATGCGGGCGGAGATGGGCCGGGGAAAGGGCATGAAAAACGGTAGCAGGAGGAATCCTGCTACCGCTATATGATCTTTTCGATGTGTAAGTCGGGGTGCTCTGCCAAGTCGATGAACTGGGTGCCGCATTTTACCATGGGGCGGGATAGCTTGTCCTTGTTGACCATGACGATGGTGGCCTTGCGGCCGTCGCTTAGGAGGCACTCGTTTTGGAGATAAGTGTTGACTACGTTGGTGAGGAAGGTGAGTAAATATTCTACATCATATTTTTCAAAGCCTTCCTGCTCGAAAATTTCGATAACCTTAAAGGGACACATGGCATCTCGATAGACCCGGGCTGCAGTCATGGCATCATATACGTCTACGATGGATACCATCTTGGCAAATCTGTCAATCTGGTCGCCCTTCAGATTCATGGGATAGCCGCTGCCGTCGTTGCGCTCGTGATGCATTAGGGCACTGTAATAGATATGCTCGTTGACCCCGGCGGTGCGTAAAATCTGATAACCGGATACCGGGTGGGTCTTGATCTGACGATATTCCGTTTCTGTTAATTTGGCCGGCTTGGCGATGATATCATGGGGAATCATCAGCTTGCCGATGTCGTGCAGCAGACC
>JAFUKS010000103.1 GCA_017473445.1 Lachnospiraceae bacterium | reverse complement strand
TGAAGTGTTACCTTGGAAATATCCTGCCCGTCTATTAATACTCGTCCCTGTCCCACATTGTAAAATCTGGAAATTAAATTTACAATCGTACTCTTTCCTGCACCGGTGGGACCCACCAGGGCCACGCTCTCTCCTGCTTTTACAGTAAAGGATACATTCTTAAGTACATCCTTTCCTTCTTCATAGGCAAAGGTCACATTTTCGAAGGTCACATCTCCCTTAATCTGCTGCATCTCAACAGCATCCTCCGCGTCACTTACCGTCACCGGCTCATCCAGAGTCTCAAAAATACGCTCCAGGTAAGCTATATTATTAATAAAGTTATTAAAAATATTACCCAGGTTCATAATGGGCTGCCAAAACCGTGCCGCATAGGAAGTAATCGCTACAATCACACCCAGGCTCACCTGACCCTGGCCCATAAAAATGAGACCCACAATAAATACCGCTGCCCGTACCCAGACAGATATATTGTCAATGCCCGGCCATACCAGGTTACTATAGCTTACCGCCTTAAACCAGGTGGTTCTGCAACGGTCACAAAGTTCGGAAAAAATCTCTGCATTCTCTTCTTCTCTGGCAAACATCTGGGTAATCCTGGCACCCACAATGTTTTCCTGCAAATAGGCATTCAAATTGGAATTTTTGTTGGATACCTGCTGCCATGCTCTTCTTTGCTTGTCCTTAATCCAGAACATAAACACAGCAAGGATAGGCACACCGGCCATTACCACCAGGGATAATTTCACATCCACACAGAACATAAAAATGATAATAAAAATCAGATTGATAATCTCCAGCACCACATTAATCAATCCGTTGGACAACATATCCGATACGGAGTTTACATAGTTTACTACACGGACCAGTATCTTGCCATGGGGACGGTCATCATAATATTGGAAAGGAAGCCTTTGCAGATGTGCAAATATGTCCTTCCGGATATCATATACAATATTCTGGCTGACCTGAATCATGATTCTGGAACGGATGGTGGTAAATATAATACTCAAAATGAAGGTAAAGCATAACAATGCGACCAGCATAAAGAGCATTCGCACATTTTTATCCGGAATAGCCACATCCAGAGCATTCTGGGTAATCATGGGCCCGAACAAACCGGTAATACCGCCAATGGCACTTAAAACAAGGGCCAATATCATTTTATTTAAATACTTTTTAATATATACAAAGGCACGTAAAAGATGGCGGTAGTCAAAAGGAGTTTCCAAGACTTCATCTTCTCTGTATGTATTTCTTCTTGCCATAGCTATACCTCCTCCCCGGTCTGTAACTGTACCAGATTATAATAGTAGCCCTTCTTAGCCACCAATTCATCATGGGTACCGGACTCGGTAATTCTTCCGTCCTGAATGATTAATATCTTATCTGCAAACTTGGTAGTAGAAATACGCTGTGCAATGATAATCTTGGTACAAGGAAAATCCAATTCCTTCAGACTATGCTGAATCTGCTTTTCTGTTTCCATATCCACCGCAGAGGTAGTATCATCCAGTATCAAAACTGCAGGCTGTACTGCCAGGGCCCTGGCCAGGGAAATTCGCTGCTTCTGGCCACCGGACAAGCCCACGCCTCTTTCGCCTACGATAGTGTCGTAACCTTCCGGCATTCTGGTAATAAACTTGGCTGCCGCTGAGTATTTTGCAAACTTCTCTACCTCTTCCTTGGTCAGACTACTGTCTCCATACGCAATGTTGCCATCGATGGTATCGGAATACAGAAGTACATCCTGGGTGGCCAGACCGATATTGTGGCGCAGCTGGGTCAGTTTCATGGTATTTACATCAATATCATCCACCAGTACCTGCCCTTCCGTAGGCTCATAAAATCGGGGAATCAGCTGTATCAGCGACGTCTTACCGCAACCGGTCTCTCCCATAATAGCTACGGTCTCTCCCGGATTGGCTACAAAACTTATATTATGAAGTACGGGTAAATTACCATCCTCATACTGAAAACTTACATTCTTAAACTCCACCTTACCCTTGAAACGCTGGGGTAAATCAATGGCATCCTCTCTGTCCACGATATGGGGCTCGGAGTAATAAATCTCCATTACCTTATCGGATGCTGCGGAGAATCTCTGGAATTCATTCATAATATTGCCCAGCATACGCATAGGGTTCTGCACCGCCCAGATAAGTCCCGAAAAGGCTACATACTCACCCATGGTCAACTGACCGTTTATAATGAACAAACCGCCCACCACCAAAAGTGCCACCGGCATCAGGTTAGCAAAGGTTTCAATGTAAGGGAAATAATCCAGCCACGTCATTGCTGTTTTTTTATTGGTCTGGGCAAAATCCACGCTACAGGCATCAAACTTCTTAATCTCGTACTCTTCTCTGGCAAATGCCTTTACCACACGATTACCGGAAATATTCTCCTGCGCTGCCGTATTTAAATGGGACAGCTTTTCACGCAATGCTTTATGTCTGGGGGCTACCTTGTTTCGGAATAATACGATTACAACCATAATAAAGGGTGCAATGGCCAAAATAGACAAAGCCAGTCTCCAATCCATATAGAAGAAATAAACCGCCGTGGCAAGAAACAGTGCCAAGGATTCTACAATACTTCTGATAACCCAGGCAATCATGTGACGCACCGCATCCAGGTCACCGGTTACACGGGTCATCAAATCACCGGTCCGGTAGGTATTGTAAAACTGCATATCCTGCCGCTCGATCTTATCGAACAAATGCGTTCTGACACGGTAAAGCACCTTCTGGGATACATGTTCCACGTCCATACATACCAAATATACAATCAGGGTTCGTACAAAAGTCAGCACAATCATGGCAATAATCAGCTGATAAAACAAGTCTCTTTTATTTACCAGATTGGCTGCTGCTTCTTCTCCGGTGAGAAACAAATCAATAATATGCTGTGTAATATAGGGAACCGTCAATTGCATCACATTGTAGACAATGGTTCCCAGAATTCCCACAATGTAAATCACTCTATAGCCCTTCATGTTTTCCCATAGCCAGGCCATTTTTGAACGCTTCTTCGTGTCCATACAGATGTCCTCCTTAACGCTCATTTGTACATATATACACTTCATTCTGGACTTCATCTTAGCACAAACATGCCCCCGTTACCATGTGTTTTCTTGTGCTTTAAATGTACTAAATCGCCCACTATATCCCTTTATTTTGTCAGACTTCTAACTTTTATATTGCTTTTTCTCTGATTATTTGACATAATATTGTTAAGCTTTCAGAGATAATTTCCTGATATGCACACACTATAATACTTACGAAGGAGAAAACTTTATGAGAAAGCAAAAAACACCTGGCGAAAAAGACAAAAAGGGCAAACACACTGTTCTGTTCATCCTCCTGGCACTGATTTTGGTTTTGATATTATTTGTAGTCATCAATGCCAACCGGAATGTAAAAGCCATGAACAGCTGCGCAGATGCAGTATTGGATGAACTCAAAAAAACCTATACTCTTACCCCGATAGACGTGGGAAATTATAAGGAGCTCAAGATATATGGTATTATGAAATTCGATGTAGAGCAGTATGATATTGAAGGCTTAGGTAATTTATCCATCATGCGTATGAATATGGGACTCATGCAGATGTCCACCGTAGTGATTACTCCCCGGGACAAAAACATGCCCCTCCTCTCCACGGACTTTATGTATATTTTATCCAATCGAAAAGCTTATATGGAATTCTATGATGTAGTTCCCGAAATGGACGATACTTACCAGCAATTACTCAGCTCCTTAAAGGGCGTTTTGGATAATTACTCCCAGTTAGCGGATGTGGAGACCACTCCTGCCTGGTATGCACCATTATTGACCGTTACCGCCTACAAAGGCGGTAAACCTGCAGACGATGCGGACATTCAAGGTATGCTGGTAGATTGTGTGCAGGTATATCTGGAGCATGCCAGAAAGCTTCCTGTACTATCCCAGGAGGCACAGGCAGACAAGCTGACTCTTACTGTTGAGTATACTGACGGCTTGATCGAAAAAGGCGGTATCTCTACAGATGTATTTAAGAAAGAATTGGGAGAAGAAGAAACCAAATGGTTCTTCGATAACATTTTCTTTGGTACCGCAAGAAATTAACTTACTTGTTCATTCATGCAAGTAAAAAAGGCTTCCCCCACGGGAAGCCTTTTTTACTTCTATCTGCAATTTACTTGAAAACTAAACCAAAGGATACTTGTCAGTCAAGGTCTTTACAATGGCCTTAGCCTCTGCTACCTTCTCTTCTCCACCCTTGATTACCAGTGCAATTGCCTCTGCAATCCGGTCCATATCGTCAGTATTCATGCCTCTGGAAGTAACTGCAGGAGTACCCAGACGGATACCACTGGTTACAAAAGGAGACTGCGGATCATTGGGGATGGTATTCTTGTTGCTGGTGATATTCGCCGCATCCAAAAGCTTCTCCACTTCCTTACCGGTAAGACCGAAATTGGTCAAATCCACCAGCATCAAATGATTGTCGGTACCACCGGATACAATCTTAATACCACGATCCATTAAGCCCTTGCACAGAGCCTGTGCATTATCCACAATACCCTTCTGATATGCCTTGAATTCATCAGAAAGTGCTTCTTTAAAGCATACAGCCTTAGCAGCAATCACATGCATCAAAGGACCACCCTGGATACCGGGGAAAATTGCTTTATTAAAGTTGTATTTGTCATTTACTTCCTTGCTGCACAGAATCATACCACCACGGGGTCCACGAAGAGTCTTGTGGGTAGTAGTGGTCACCACATCTGCATAGGGAATGGGGCTGGGATGAAGACCTGCTGCTACCAAACCTGCAATATGTGCCATATCCACCATCAGTACTGCACCCACTTCATCTGCCACTTCACGGAACTTCTTAAAGTCAATGGTCCGTGCATATGCAGAAGCACCCGCAATAATCAGCTTAGGCTTGCATTCCAGTGCCAGCTGACGCATCTTATCATAATCCAGGAAACCGTCATCATTTACACCATAGGGAACGATATTAAAGTACTTACCGGACATATTTACCGGGCTACCATGGGTCAAATGTCCGCCATGGTCCAGATTCATACCCATAATGGTATCTCCGGGCTTACATACTGCAAACTGCACTGCCATATTAGCCTGCGCACCGGAATGAGGCTGTACATTTACATACTCACACCCAAACAGCTCTTTTGCTCTCTCTCTTGCCAAATCTTCTACTACGTCTACATAATCGCAACCGCCGTAATATCTCTTACCGGGATATCCTTCTGCATATTTATTGGTCAGAGGGCTACCCATAGCTGCCATTACAGCCTTACTTACCCAGTTTTCAGACGCAATCAGCTCAATATGGCTGTTCTGTCTGTTTTGCTCGTCCACAATTGCCTGGGCAATTTCAGGATCCACTAACTTTACTTCCTCTAAAGAATACATATGTACGCCTCCATTTTGATACTTTAATGTGCTAAACTTCTCTCAGTATATCATAGTTTTGCTGATTTGCAAACAAAATCATTTACGCCATTTAAAAATACTGATAAAATATAATCAGATAGTTTTACAAAAGAAGGAGTTTCCTATGTATCATATAATCGTCAATCCTGCCTCCCGTTCCGGAAAGGGCATTCAAATATGGAAACAAACGATAGAACCGGCCTTAAAAACCAGGCAGGTAGACTATCAGGTATACTTCTCCCTTGCAGAAGGAGATGTGGCCAAGCTGGCACAACAGATTCTGCTGCAATATCCGGAAGAGACTTTGACCTTTATTGTATTGGGCGGTGATGGTACCGTAAATGAATTTTTACAAGGTGCCCATGACTTATCCCGGGTGAAGCTGGGATACATTCCCTCCGGTTCCAGTAATGATCTGGCCAGAGACTTATGCATTCCCAAAAACCCCGCTGATGCTCTGGATGTCATTTTGAATCACACCCAGTCTACGCCCATGGATGTGGGACAAGTGACCTTGGCTGACGGAAATACCATTCGTTTTGCTGTCAGCTGCGGTATCGGCTATGATGCCAATGTATGCGAAGAAGTGGCCCATTCCAAGCTGAAAAAAGCATTGAATCGCATAGGTCTGGGCAAATTAACCTATCTGGGTATTGCCCTGAAGCAAATTTTTACCAGCCGTTTTGTGGATTGTACCCTGACCTTGGATGGAGGCACCCCCATAAGCATGAAACGACTGATTTTCATTGCCAGCATGATTCATCGATATGAGGGAGGGGGCTTTATGTTTTGCCCGGATGCCGATCCCGCAGACGGTGTCCTGAATTTGTGTACCGCCCGTAATCTTCCCAAGCCGGTAATCCCGTTTATTTTGCCTACTGCCTTTTGGGGTAAACATTTCTTTTTTAAAAATGTTGACGCCTTTAAGGGACATGAAATTGTAATAGAAGCACCGGTTGAGCTCTGGGTCCATACGGATGGAGAGGCCCGTTATAAATCCTCCCGCATCACTGTTTCCTGCCTTCCCGGAGCGATAAAGATGATTTTTTAAGAATTCATAAACAAATTTAAGTTTCCCTAATTTGCTATTGTGTTTTTGAAAATTTGGACTATACTATAATAGTCGTTGAATAATGCAAAGATAACTTACCGAAAAGGGAAACAAAATGAAAAATTTTATTATAAAATACAAACATGGTATCCCCATGCTGGTGTACCTGGTGTTTTATCTGGTCTGGTTTTCCTATATTGAGAAAACCGTAACCAAGCATTACCATGTGATACATATGGCGGTGGATGATTATATCCCCTTCTGCGAGGTGTTTATCATCCCCTATCTGCTTTGGTTTTTATATGTGGTGGTATCTGTACTGCTTACCATGTTCACAGATAAAGAGGAATATTACAAGCTCTGTACCGTGCTGGTGACAGGCATGACCCTATTCCTGGTGATTTCCACCCTGTGGCCCAATGGTCACCACTTGCGTCCCCAGATAATGCCCCGGAACAATATTTTCACGCAGCTGATTGCAGGACTTTATCAGACTGATACTGCTACCAACCTATGGCCCAGCATCCACGTGTACAATTCACTGGCTGCCCACTTTGCCATAAACCGTTCCAGGGTGTTACAAAAATATCCCTTGGCACGCTACGGTTCCTTAATACTGGCAATTTCCATTATATTGTCCACCATGCTGATTAAGCAGCACTCTGTATTTGATGTACTTACTGCATTTATTTTAAGTGCTGTTATGTACTATATCGTATATATGCGCAATATACAGTTTCACTTCCGCGTATCCAGAAAAAACAAGCCACAGACCGATTAGTCTGTGGCTTTTCTCATGTTAATTGAATTTGAATATCTTTTGGCAAATCTTATATCCTGCTACGGAAATACTCCTGCCCACTGTGCCCGGCAGATTCATGCCAATTCCCATAATGCCTAGGCGCATCCAATGATGAAGCTGTGCGTCCTGTTCCTTCAAATACTGCCAAAGGGCTGCTTTCTTTTCCAGATTTGTCTTCTCTCCTGACTTAATGGCAAGTATGGAAGAAACGGTTGTAATAATCTCCAGATAGTTTTTCATGTACTGATCACGACGCTTACTTCCCTGAATCTCCTCCCTATGCTTCACATAAAAATCAATCATGATTTTATTTACCTTCAGCTGTTGGTCAATACGGGAAATCATAATACCCTCATTTACCGATTGTCCTTCTCTACCTATGTAATAACGATAAAAATCCACATCCAGATAGTACATATTTTTCACATAGAGCATGGGTTCATAAACGTAAATATTATCCACATAGAAGGTATGCTCCGGTAAACGTAATCCGCAGTCCCGTAAAAGCTGTGTACGGTAAATAACCGAATGCATCAAAATATAATGGCCCTTGGTAAAATGCTTACACTCCTCCCATGTAAACATACGCTTCTCCGGAAGCATATGATGGTAATGCATCAGCTTCTTGTGCTTTGCACCTTCCTTCTCATAAACAAAATTGCTAATCAGCATATCCAGCACCGGCTCTTTGCCTGCCATTTCCCGTAAGGTATTCAAAATCTTTTGATACGCATCCTGGTCCACCCAGTCATCACTATCCACTACTTTAAAATACAAACCGGTGGCATGCTCCATTCCCATATTTACCGCAGAACCATGACCACCATTTTCCTTGTGCAATGCCTTGCAGATGGTAGGATACTTTGCTGCGTAGGTATCCGCTATTTCCCCGGTATTGTCCTTGGTCGAGCCATCGTTGACAATGAGAATCTCCACCTCTTCGCCCCCGGCGAGTAATCCATCAATACATTTCTCCATGTATTCTGCCGAATTATAGCAGGGAATTGCAATTGTTAACAGTTTCATTTTATTTCCTTCTTTCCGTATATGGGCAAACAACACTGCCCTTCTATTTCTCCCGGGTATCTTGCACCGTGGCAATCCCCAGGGACATATCCAAATATTTTGCATAGGCACTAAAAGCTGTAGGAATAGGATACCTCTTTTGGGTCTCTCGGGGCTCCACGTACAGCCAGGTCCCTGCTCCGCCGTCGGACTCTTGTAAGCAATCCGGTCGCTCCAGTTCATCCACTCGCACCAGATAACCGGTCATGTGCCACTCCTTATGGGTAAAAATATGCTTCGCCTCTGCAAGGGGCATAATTCGGATGCTTTTTAACCCTCGCTCCGCCAGATACTCCAATACCTGCTCTGAGGTACAATGTCCTTCCATCCAGGGAAACTCGTACATTCCTGCCAACAGCCCCTTGCCGGGACGTTTTCGCAGAGCCACCTTATTCTCATCCTGCAATATGAGAATGGTCTTGTATTCTACGCTACGGCTCTTGGCTGCAGCCTTTTTGGGATATTGTAACTCTACTCCCTGTTCATGGGCCATACAGCCCATTGCCAAAGGACACTGCTCACAGTGGGGTGCACCATTTGGCACACAGACACAGGCTCCCAGCTCCATCATAGCCTGGTTAAAATCCCCCGGCCGGTCTTTGGGAATTACCTGCTGCAATTCCTGCTCCACCGCAGTCTTTACCTGCTGCAGGGATATTTCCCTATCATCCATGCGATAACGTGCAAGTACCCGTAACACATTCCCATCCACCGCCACATGGGGCTTTCCAAAGGCAATGGAGGATATGGCACCTGCAGTATAACTGCCAATGCCCTTTAATTTCAACAGTTCCTCATAATCTCCCGGCATCTGACCGCCATACTGCTCCATGATTTGGATGGCTGCCGCCTGTAGATTACGCACCCGGTTATAATACCCCAGCCCTTCCCAGAGCTTTAAAAGCTTTTCCTCCGGGGCCTTGGCCAAGGACTGAATATCCGGCAACGCATTCATAAACCGCTTATAATAAGGCTTTACCGCTTCCACTCTAGTCTGCTGCAGCATAATCTCCGATACCCATACATGATAAGGTGTAGGCTCCTGTCGCCAGGGCAAAATGCGCTTATTGCTATCATACCACTTTAATAGAGGAATGGAAATCATTTCCGGCTCCCCTTTTCTTAAGATTTCATAAACCGGCCACATAGATACCAGAACCGGTGCATTCATTTCCAGGGTATCCGGTGTCACTTTACAATCAAAGGCATAGACCTCCACACCCGCCTTCTGTGCCAGCGCAAGAGCATCCCCAAAGGCCGCATGGGTATCCCGATTGGGAGTAAAGTATTTCACTCCTTCCATCTGAATCACAAAGATAACCATGGCACGATAACCATTTTCCCGGGCCGCTATAAGCTCTTCCATATGCTTAATCGCCCTTTCTGAGGGAGCATCGGGAAATCTGACCACACCTTCTTCTTCCAGAGTCACCCCTTTTACTTCTATGAAAATCTTCTCTTCCTGTGTTTCTACATAAAAATCAAACCGGGACTGTCCATGGAAGGTCTCCGGTTTGACCAAGGTAATATTAGGTATATAATCTGCCACACTGGAAAAGAGTGCCTTCCCCTGAAGCCACTCTTCTACTACCTTATTGGTGGCCTGAGAGTCCATATTGACCACCCGGCCCTTCTTTTCCACCGCAATTAAATCATAAGCTGTGGAACGCTTGGGATTCCTGCTCTGCTCCAAATATATCCGGGCTCCGGGAAGGAGCAGTTCCTTACATCTTCCTGTATTTTTCACATGTACCGTTTCCACGTGACCATCTATCTCCACCCGGGCGATAAAGCGGTTGGGACGCTCTAGGAAGGTTCCCGGCACAATATGCTCATATCTCATGGTACTATCCTTTCTATCGTAAACGGCTACCCTCATAATGCTCTCTGGTTTCCAGACATGCCTTCAAGGCGTCATACCGTTTCTCCAAATCACCGTCAGACACCTCCATATCACAGGCAATGGACATAGTGGTAATCATATCATCCGTGATTCTGTGATGTAAAGCATTTAAAATCTGGAGCCGCTTATGGTATGTATCCGCATCCAGGAATTCCCATACCAAAGGGTCAATGCCGGGATTGTCATCCTTTTGTGCCGGCTCGTTACTTTTTACCGGTTCATTCTCCAGGGGCGCTGCTTCCATTCCCTCCGGACTCACTATGGGTTGGTCTTCGGTCTGTCGTTTTATATTCTCCCCATATTCCTCCATCTGTCTGGCGCTATTAGGTCCCTGCAATTCAAAGCGGAATCGCTGAGACACTTCCGGATATTTCTCTTTATCTACTAAAGAGGTAAACATGGACAATTCTCTGGCGTATACCTTGTAATCACCATACATGGCCTGATAAATGACCAGCTGCTCCTCGGTCTCAGAATGTACCGCAATGGTTAACACCTGGTACAAATTTCCTTTAAAATGTTTATATATCTCCTGGGGTCTGGGAATAAATGTCATCCTGATTCCTTCTTTCTTTGTTCTTACAACCTCTTAGTTTCGGTTGCGTAGACTCGCAAACCCGCGCTATCGCGCTTATTGTCTGCTTCGCAGACTGTTTGCTCGTTATTCGCGGAGAAAACCAAATGCCTGCTTCGCAGTCGCTTGGTTTTCTCTACGCGTACATTATACCATAAATCGGGGAGTTGTCATGCACATATTGTCGATAGAATTTTATTGAAGAAACAAATTTGAGGCGGAATGGTTTTAGAAAAATTCCACCCATCTGGAATACTGCTTCAAATCCGCAGATGCTTCAAACACACCGTTAAGTGCTGCCAATAGCTGCTGCTTTTCAGCTTCCTCCAGTAATGTAATCTCCTGATGATGAATCCGGACCGTATAAAAACGCTGTCCGTCAGCATCTGTCATATGGGTAATATTGATGCCACTGTTACTATAACCTTCCGCCCCCAGATACTCCCGCATTTGAGTCGCCATCTGCTGCTCCCGGGCTACAAAATACTGTTCTTCTTCAGGAACCTGTCCGCTTCTACCAGCTGCCGTATTTCCAAGCAGTAATACCAATATTAATACCAATCCTAAAGTAAATAATCCAAATCCGATTTTATTCTTTGCTCTGCTCATATAAAAAACCTGCCTTTCGTGGGTATATGTCACTCACTTTTTCTGACAGGTTTAATATATCACTCTTTATGTACCATAAATTTCTCTTAATATTTTGGATGTATTTCCAATTGTTCGCCGTATGCCGTATGCCCGTACGTATTCATTTCCGTATAATTTTGCATTGCACTAAGCAGACATCTTATTCTGCAATATTATCAACACATCAATCAGGTCAAAATAACACCCCGCCGAGTTACACACTGCCACAACAAAAAAGAACAAATCAACTTTTGTGCAAAAAACAAAAGAAACATCTACTAACAAAGTCAAAAATACAAAGGGGCCTATATAGCTCAGTACCTTTTGCCACTTAGTAAGGTCATCTCGATATACTGTCATAAGACATGGTAATCCAATAGGATCCTTCCCCGCTTTAATTTTGACACTACTCTTACTGAACATTTTGAAAAAAACAAAATGTATCAACTCATGTATCGGCAGTGTAAATGTAATTGCCGCAAATGCTATAAAAACTCTTTGAATAGCCAAATAGTTATAGTTTACCTTATATTTAAACAAAACCATATGAAGTATACATACAATTCCTACCCAAATTGCAAGACCATAAGAACTTTTTTTTACTTTTTTTAACATTAACAACACATCCTCTTTCCAATATAGTTCAATACCACTATTATGCTTATATTACATTATTACTTCCAACTTCGCAACTATATTGCCCAAAAACTCTCTGGTAGGTATATAAATTTTTTCTTTGACGAAAATCCTTCCGTAGGATAGCCTGCCGGTATCAGTTCAATCTCCATTTTTTCATGTTCAATACAGAAATCACCCAGTATCAGGTTGCTAGCAAATCTGACTGTATTCTTGGCCATATATTCGAGATACTCGTCCAAATGAAACTCACCGCCGTTATAGGACGCGGTCTCATTCGCAAAGAAAGTTTTCCCCTTTATGATTCCTTCCCTTAAAGCTTCCAGAGATACGTAATTCCCCTTCTCGTCCTTAAGATAAAGTCTATAGGTAGGGTCCAGCATTACTCTCTGTCCCGATGGCAAAATACAATCCACTACCACATGGCAATCTGTAAAGGGGTCCTCATAAGGCTTACAGGTTACATGTCGGGCTTTTATTCCATTCACTCGAAGTAACTCCGCAAGAATAATAGATAAGCCCCGACAGTTTGTTTTGCCCTCCGTTTTTTCACATGCCTCAATAATGTCCTGTACCCTGCGACATTCGGGTAATATTACCTCTCCGTGATGTTGAAAATGGGTGCTTACAAATTCCAAAAGGCGGAAAGCGCATTCATCTGACTTCTTTGGTATTCCCTCCATAAATTCATAGTAATGATATTGCTCCAATATCATCGGCACCCGCTTCTTCATTATAGTTAAATAAGTAAATTTAATATCACTTTTACTTAAATCATATTGTTCATATTTTTTTAGAATAGCTACTCTCTCTTCCTCTGGGATTCCATTAATCATTGCAAAACCTCACTTTGTATCCTTTTTACTATTTTCGGATACAGCGTTCTTTCCCTTATTTCCAATTCCTTATATATTTTAATTATTTTTATCAAATATTCACTTGTATGCTTGCGGTTAACAGTATATTTTATAGCTAATTGAAATGCAACATATGCCTGTTCCACAATATCCTTCAACTCAAACATAATTTCAGAATCGAAATTAAATTGGGCATTCAACACTCCAATTCTATTATTCATAATTTTCTTATGTTCCCACATCATTCTAAAAATCCTCAAATCAAATTTTTCTTCACTGTAAACATTTTTATGTATGTAATCTTCCAGACAACCAATTATACAACTAAACACCTCGATGCCAAATGCTAAGTCATTGTCTTCACTTCTTGTTCTTGCCAGATAATAGTCTTCCATAATGCAAGCTATATGTTTTAGGTCAGTTTTTACCTTCGCGGATTGTGCTATTCTGAACGAACAAAAGTCATCTACATCATCTAATTTTGTTTTTAATACACTATTTGCAATTTCACAACTCTTTACCTTTATTTTTTGAAGTTTTTTATTTGAATACGCAAGAACATAAAAGTAGTCATCTTCATATCCATATATATATAAATCATGCCGAAAATGTTGCTTTTTATATTTCTCCGAATAAGAAAGATAATACTCAT
>JAFUKS010000102.1 GCA_017473445.1 Lachnospiraceae bacterium | reverse complement strand
TATATTTTATTTGCATTGAAAAACGGATATGATATCGACCAAACGAATGATTTGTTATATGAAAATCAGGAAGAAACCATAAACTACGAATAAAGGGTGAGTCCCTCATTGTAAATGCAACAAGCATTGCGATGGGGGACTTTTTTTGATGGAAATTTATGCTGGGGGCGTAAGACTCCATTCTTTTCAATAGATATAATACTTTCTATAGATTATCGAAAGAGGAAGGTTATATGAGGAAGACAACGGAGCAGCTGATGAATGAACTGAAGAACGCTACGGACATTGATGAATTCGTGGCGCAGAATCAGGATGAAATGATGGATATGTCGCTGTCGGAGTATTTGCGTGAAATGCTGATGAAATATAATGTGGAAAAAAGTGCGGTGTTTCGACGGGCCAACATGGCAGAAAATAATTACGGCTATGAGCTCTTTCGCGATGATACCAAGAGGGCTTCCCGAGACAAATTGATACAGATTTGTATGGGCTTTCCGTTGACCATAGAGGAAGCTCAGACTGTATTACGTTATGGGGAGGTACGTCCCCTGTATCCCCGGAACCAAAGAGATGCGTATGTTTTATTTGCTCTGAAAAACGGATACGACATGTTTCAGCTGAATGAACTGCTCTTTGAACGGGGCGAAAAAATCATTGAGTAAGTGCCTTTTTACGCTGACAGCGCACGAAAAAGAATAGTATACAAGGTAAAATATACATAAAACGATGTCACAAAAGAAAGGAGTAATACATATGAAAACAAAAGTATTGGGTGGTTTGTTTGCTTTTCTGTTAGGTATCCTGGTGTGGAACGGGGATAGCATGACAGTCAATGCAGAAGAATACACCTATCAGGACAAGCAGGTGGAGACTGCAGAAGGCTCCCAGACTGTAAAGCAATGGTATAAGGGCCCCTGGGATGACCTACAGGAGATAGAAGGGATGCCGGAGCTTCAGGGATATGACAGAATTCATATATATACGCAGCCGGAAGGAGCCACAAAGACCTGGTTGGAGGGATTAAACGGAGATTTAGGCGGCTGTGAGTTTCAAATTACCTTAAGGGATGGATTTAGAGAGGATTTGTCTGCACAGATAGGAACGCCGGAAAAGCCGGTATCCAATTGTACAGTAGACGCCTTGGGATGCACCACCACTGTATATGGTAATTTGAATTATGCCTCTATTTGTTTTGATGGCTATGTGCCTGCGGTAGAATTAAATGTGTATGGGGATATACAGAATAATTTATCACTGGGCTGGAAGGACAGTAGGTGGGATTATTTACCAAAATATTCCGTGTATGTAGATGGAAATATTACCGGTACAGTAGAATGGAATAAGACCATAGAGGCAAATGGTGAAGACTATAAGGGCTTTAACGGAAATATGACAGTCACTGGCACGGTTGCCGGCGGTACCATCAAAGAGGTAACCAGGGATGATGTGTTGGGTACCAGTGTGTGGTATGATAGCGGTGTTATCGGAAGCTGTGCAGCAGGAACCTTTACAATTGTAGACGGTGTTTTGTCAGATGCTGTCTCTGTAGAAAAAAAGGAGCCTGTACTGGGAGAATACGACTTTAATTATTTTGTTACAACGGGTTATGCTCCGGAGACTGCAAGCGGACGCAAAACGATATGGCAACGGTATGCATACCACAAGGAAGATGGTAGTTTTGCATCTGTCCAGGAGTGTGAACAGGCTGATGTACCCGCAGGAAGTATAATTAGTATAGTAGGATTGGCTGAGCCTGTCACATTGGATATGGACATTGCAGCTTTGAATATCTCAAACAGCGGGCAGCATTGTCCAAAGAGCGATGTGATTAATTTGACTGTAAACGGGGATGTGGGAAATTTGACACTGGACATTCATCGTTTCAATCCTATTACAGTGAATCTGAATGGTACTGTAGAAAATGCAACAGTCAATTACCGTTACAATTCCGATGCCAATGTAAATGTGAGCGGTAAAATCAATCATGCATTACATAAAGCGATTTTCCCTACGGGAACCATTACTGTAGGTAGATTTTCCATGGAAAATATGCCAATGATTGTCAACGGTATTTGGAATCCTCTGTTATTATTCTATGCTTTGCAGGAGGAAGGAGCCATCGCTTATGCTCCTATGGACCAGACAACTGTCACTACTGCTTTGGCAGATGATGAGTTGGAGAAGGAAATCACCATTACTACCGGGGAGGGTGAAAAGACCTTGGTAAAGGAAGCTACCGTATTGGTAGAGCAGACAGCAAGTGATACAATTAACCAGGTGACCCAGAAGGAAGAAATGACCGCTGCTCTGGAACAATTGGAAAATACACTGGCAGGAGATGATAAAGAAGTAGTTTCCATGGAGCCTGTATGTGGTGTGGACATCAGCGTAGGTACTCAGTATGTGGATATGAGTAATGGTAGTTCCTACACCGGTGATGATAATTATGCACCTGAGGAAATTACTGAGTTACGAGAGGGAAATAGCCTGCCCTTTACGGTAAAGATTCCGGAAGGAGCCTATGATGAGGGTAAAGAGTATAAAGTTATTCGTGAACATAGAAATACAGATGGTTCTACGAGTATAGATGTGCTGGAGACTACCCGGGAGGGAGATAAGGTTTCTTTCCGCTCAGATAAGTTCTCTACTTTTGTGGTAGTGGCAGCCGAGGTGGAAGAGAAACAGGAAGAACCTGCACCTAATCCTAATCCTACTCCCAGTCCCAGCCCTGCACCGACTCCAGCACCTGCACCCGAGCCTACCCCTGCACCTGCACCGGTAGTTAATACCAATCCCTATCAGGCACCGGCTACGGTAATCCGGACAGGCTCTACACAGAGGGATGCGGTACTTTGGTTGCAGACAGAGCTGAAGGCAGCAGGCTATCAGCTGGCAGTGGACGGATTGTTTGGTAGAGGTACCAGAGCAGCCCTGATGGATTATCAGTTACGTCATGGTCTGGCAGTAGATGGTATCTGCGGTAAGATGACTGTAAAGGCGTTGTTAAATGACGGCAGCGTGGCTTCTGCACCTGCTGCATCCGGTGACGGAGCAAACTCTTATCCTGCACCTACCCGTATTATCAGAATCGGTCAGGGTAGCCGTACAGAAGTACGTTGGTTGCAGACTGAATTGGTACAGGCAGGCTATCAGCTGACAGTGGACGGTTTATTCGGACCCGGTACCAGAGCAGCCCTGATGGATTATCAGCTGCGTCACGGTCTGGCAATCGACGGTGTCTGCGGACCCAAGACCATACAGAGCATGTTAGCACAATAAACATATACAAGAACAGGGTTTTCGGGCCCTGTTCTTTTTTTGTGTCCTATGATTGAAAATGAACAAAGAGAAATGGATAAATACTTAATAATCATTTAATACAAAAATAAATATAATGTGATAAAATATACCCGAAACAATGGAAAAACACTGTAATAGACATGAAATAATCTGTTTAAGGAGAGAAGCGAATGAATGAACAACAGAAAAATCCATTAGCTACGGAAAGTGTAGGCAAACTATTATGGAAACTATCCCTGCCTGCCATTGTGGCACAGTTGGTGAACCTACTGTACAACATGGTGGACAGGATTTATATCGGACATATAGAAGGTAGCGGAGATCTGGCATTGACAGGCCTGGGGCTGTGCTTTCCGGTGATTATGATTGTGACTGCCTTTGCCAATCTGATTGGTGGAGGAGGTGCCCCCAGAGTGGCCATTCACATGGGCCGTGGAGAAAAGGAAGAAGCGGAGAAAATACTGGGTAATGGTGTAGGTGCACTGATCATCCTGGCGGTAGTGATTACTATAACGTTATTATTTACCGGAGAGCCTATTTTACGGCTGTTCGGTGCCAGTGACCGGACACTGCCCTATGCGCTGGACTATTTACAGATTTATATTCTGGGGACTATATGTGTAATGTTTTCCATGGGCTTGAATCCCTATATCACCACCCAGGGCTTTTCCAAGGATGCCATGAAAACTGTACTCATCGGAGCTGTATGTAATATTGTTTTGGACCCTATTTTTATCTTTGGGTTGGATATGGGAGTGAAAGGAGCTGCCTTAGCTACCATTATTTCCCAAGGAGTGTCTGCAGTATGGGTATTATGGTTCTTGAATGGTAGGAAGGCTTTGATTCATATTCGAAGGAAATATTTGAGACCAACGGCCAAAGTGCTCTTGCCCGTTCTGGCACTGGGTATTTCACCTTTTATCATGACCGCCACGGAAAGTGCTATCAATATTGTATTTAATAAGTCCCTTTCCACTTACGGAGGAGATGTGGCAGTGGGAGCTATGACTATTTTAAGTAGCGTGATGCAGCTCCAAATGATGCCCGTACAGGGTTTGTCTCAAGGAGCTCAGCCTATTATGAGCTTCAACTTTGGAGCTAAAAACATGGATCGGGTACGCAGAACCTATCGGTTGCTACTGATTTGTTGTTTGTCCTATACCATGATTTTCTGGGCCTGTGTACAGCTGTTCCCGCAGTTTTTTGTACGGATTTTTAATGACTCACCGGAGCTGCTCAGTACCACTACCTGGGCACTGCGGATTTATATGGCAGTATCCGGTATGTTCGGCATTCAGATGGCGGTACAGCAGACCTTTGTATCCTTGGGTCAGGCCAAGCTGTCCCTGTTTATTGCCTGTCTGCGTAAGATTATTCTGTTGATTCCGTTGATATTGATTCTGCCGGGTTTCTTTGCAGACAAGGTGTTTGGCGTATTTTTGGCAGAGCCGGTGGCGGATTTCCTTTCCGTGACGGTGGCAGGTACTTTGTTCCTGCTGAATATAGGTAAGATTCTAAAGCAAAAGGAAGAGCAATAATTTCTTTGGAAAGCATTTCGGAAGTAGTAGCAATTACGCTGGAATGTGATAAAATATTTCTGAGAGAATAGAAAGAGCCGCCCCGGCGGCAGAATGTGAGGAGTTATGGATAACGCAAAGATTATAAACCTATACAATTTAGAAGAAACCATTGCCGGAGAGTATCTGGCACAGTATACCTATCCCTGGGAAGCATTAAAGGGGATTAGCGATTTTATTAAGCAGCTGGGACCCACCCTGGACCCTGAGAAATATGAACGGAGAGGGGAGGATATCTGGGTGGCAAAGAGTGCCAAGGTAGCTCCCACTGCATGCCTGAATGGGCCTTTGATTATTGATGAGGATGCGGAAATCAGACATTGTGCCTTTGTCCGTGGCAGTGCCATTGTGGGTAAGGGTTCCGTAGTAGGTAATTCTACGGAACTGAAGAATGTGATTTTATTTAATACGGTGCAGGTACCCCATTATAACTATGTGGGTGATTCCATTCTGGGTCACAAGTCCCATATGGGTGCAGGCTCTATTACCTCCAATGTGAAATCCGATAAGACCCTGGTGGTGGTAAAGGATTGTTATGATACCAAGGAGGAGATTGCTACCGGTCTGAAAAAGATGGGTGCCATGCTGGGTGACAATGTGGAGGTAGGCTGTAACAGTGTACTGAATCCGGGTACTGTCATTGGCCGGAATACCAATATTTATCCCTTATCCAGAGTCCGTGGTGTGATTCCGGCAGGTCATGTATTTAAGGATAAGGATAATGTGGTGGCGAAAAATTAATTAATGTGTGGATATGGAGAGATTATCCAATGAAATGCGGAATAGGAGATGCATATGAATCAGGCAATGGAAAATATTTTAACCCGTAGAAGTATCAAGAAATTTAAGTCCGATATGGTTCCTAAGGAAATCATAGAGCAGATTGTAAAGGCAGGTACCTATGCGGCCACCGGCCGTAATCTTCAGGCACCCATTATTCTGGCGGTGACCAAACCGGAAATTCGGGAACAGCTACGCCGGATGAACGGAGAGATTTTGGGTAATCCCGACGCAGACCCCTTCTATGGTGCCCCTGTGGTGCTGGTGGTACTGGCTGATAAGAATGTCCATACAGGCATCTATGATGGCAGCTTGGTCATGGGGAATTTGATGCTGGCAGCCCATGCACTGGGTATCGGCAGCTGTTGGATTCATAGAGCAAAGGAAGAGTTTGAAAGTGTAGAGGGCAAGGAATTGCTGAAGTCTCTGGGCATTGAAGGTGACTATGAAGGTATTGGTCATTGTGTGCTGGGTTATGCAGATTGTGAAGAGCCTGCGGCAAAGCCCCGCAAGGAAAATTGGACTTATTGGGTGGAGTAATAAACATGGATTATATATTTGATACCCATGCCCATTATGATGATGAGGCTTTTGATGAGGATAGAGAACAGCTGCTGGCACAGCTGCCCTCGCAAGGCATTGCCCGGGTGGTGAATGTGGGTGCCTCTCTACGGTCCTGTCAGAAGACCTTGGATTTAATGGAGCAACATGACTTTATATACGGTGCCATCGGTGTGCACCCCAGTGAGACGGCAGAGCTGGATGAAGAGAATTTTTCCTGGCTCAGGTCACAGTGTCTTCATGAAAAATGTGTGGCAGTGGGTGAGATTGGATTGGATTATTATTGGCCGGAGCCGGATGCGTCCATCCAGAAAAAATGGTTCCAGCGTCAGATGGAGCTGGCCCGGGAGATCGGTAAGCCCATGGTGATACATTCCCGGGAGGCTGCCAAGGATACTTTGGATATGATGACTGCAGAAAAAGCCGGTGAGATAGGCGGTGTGATTCATTGCTATTCTTACAGCAAGGAGACCGCCAGGGATTACCTGAATATGGATTTTTATTTTGGTATCGGCGGAGTGGTGACCTTCCAGAATGGCCGGAAGCTAAAGGAAGTGGTGGAATATATCCCTTTAGAAAAAATTGTGCTGGAGACGGACTGTCCCTATTTGGCACCGGTTCCCTATCGGGGCAAACGGAACAGTTCCTTGTATTTGCCCCATGTGGTGGATGTGATTGCCCAGCTGAAGGAGATTTCTCCGGAGCAGGTACGCCGGCAGACTTGGGAAAATGCCCATGCTTTGTACCGATTACCAATGGATAAAATATAAGGAGATTTCCTTATAGATGTTTTGCGTTTAGGAAGTGGATAAAATGGAAAAGCGTCTTTTTTCCAAGCAGGATTTACGAAGATTAATAGTGCCGCTGATTTTGGAACAAACTTTGGCTATTACCGTGGGTATGGCAGATACTATGATGATTTCCTCAGTAGGGGAGGCGGCGGTATCCGGCGTATCTCTGGTGGATATGGTGAACAATCTGATTATCAGTGTGTTGGCAGCCCTTGCTACCGGTGGTGCAGTGGTAGTGTCCCAGTTTATCGGAGCAGGACAGCAGGACAAGGCCTGTAAATCTGTAAAGCAATTGATTTATACT
>JAFUKS010000101.1 GCA_017473445.1 Lachnospiraceae bacterium | reverse complement strand
AACGATTCCCATATACGTCATAGGAAGTTTCAAAGATCGTGACACCACTGCATTCAATTTATTATACAGGATTTCCCCTTCTGCTTCCTTTTCCACCTTGTTAGCTATCATCTTGACCTTCGTACTCTCTTCCCTATATCTGGGATGTCTGCACAACGCCTTTAACAAAGAATAGGAATCTGTAATGGAAGTAGGTTCCGGCGTAGTCACCAGCAGTATCTCGCCACTGGCCACCAGAAATTCCAATACTGCATCTGCAATACCGGCCCCCGTATCTACAATTATAACATCAGCAATGGCATCTAATTCAGCCAGATTCTGGATAATATACGCCAGATAATCCCGACCCAGATTGGCCATTCCCGCAATACCGGAGCCACCGGAAATAAAGCCGATTTCCATAGGTCCCCAGGTAATAATCTCTTTTATATTTTTTCCTTGATAAATCAAATCACACAGATTATGTTTCGGTACTGCACCAAACATAATCTCTATATTGGCCAGCCCGAAATCAGCATCTAAAATAATTACACGTAAACCCATTTTTCGAAACTGAATTGCAAGATTTATAGCAGTATTTGATTTACCCACGCCACCTTTTCCACTGGTAACCGTAATTACACGTGCAAGGGGGCGGTTTTGCCTGTTAGCTTTTATAATTCGTAATTGTTCTGCCTGATCCATGGCACCCTTACCTTTCTTTCTAAATGAGGGTATTTTTACCGCTTAAAATCGCTTTCACTGTTTTCTGAGCATTAAATACTTCTATATCATCCGGCACATTCTGACCATAGGTCACATAAGCAATCGGTGCTCCGCTACACAGCTTCACATTCAAAAGATTTCCCCAAGTTATTGTTTCATCTAGCTTGGTAAAAATTAATTGATACTCCCCTACCTCCTTGTACTTGCCTACAATACTCAGCAGATCCCGATACTTGGTGGTAGCACTCAACACCAATAAAGCCTGATATTCGCATACCTCCTTAGCCGCTTCCAGAAGCTCCCTGGTATTGTCCATCTGTTCTCCGTTTTGATGTGAATGTCCGGCTGTATCTACAAAAATATAATCAAACTCCCTAAAATCCATTACCGCATCCTTTAACTCCTCTCCGGAGTAAATAACACGGAAGGGTACTTCCATAATATTGGCATAGGTACGCAGCTGTTCTGTGGCTGCAATACGATAGGTATCTGCTGTAAGTAATGCCACCTTTTTCTTTTTTTCAATGGAAAACTGACTGGCTACTTTAGCAATGGTGGTGGTCTTTCCCACACCTGTCGGTCCCACAAACAGCACCACCTTAGGATTTTGACCTGCCGGTCCAATCCCCTCTGCCTTACCAAATTTCAGTATCATTTTCTGATAAACGCTTGCCAGTATTGCATCTATGGGAAGCTTGGGATTTTTGGCTCTTTCAATCTCCTCCAGAATACTATTGGCGTATTTTTCATCCACCTCATTTTCCAGCATGGTATTGTATAAAAGCCGAATAAACTTATCCTGTTCAGGATTTCCTGACAGTTTTACTTCTTCCCGGTCCTTTTCCCCGGAAGAAACAATATCTGTTTCTTTCCGGTCACTATTTTCAATATCACTTTCCTTTACTATATCCTTACGGGATTGTTCTCCCTGCATCTGGGATTCCAGCAAGGTTTGCAGACTATCCAGCTTTTTTTCAATATTCTGGGAGCTCTCCAGCACCGGCTTTATCACAGAAGGACTATTTTCTTCCGCCGCTTTAACAGGTCCGGCTGTAGGTCTGGTCACATTCTCACGTTGCATGCGACGTTGTACTTCACTTTCCTCCTCCAGTGCCACAGTTACCTCTACGCTCTTGGAATACCATAATGCACGAAGTCCTTTGGGCTTTATCTGCTTTACATTCATAATAACAACATTCTCACCCAATTCCTTTTTCGCTGCCTGCACAGCCTCTTCTTCTGTCTTTCCCTGAAACTTCTTAATAATCATTAAGCTGTCACCATCCCTACTGACTGTAATTCTACGTTCGCTTCAATCTCATTGTAGGATACCACCACCAAATCCTTGTAGTAATCCTCTATCATTCGTTTAAAATACATTCTCACAATGGGAGAAGTAATAATAATCGGCATCTTACCCATGTTTTCCAATTTCTGCACTTCCTTGCCTACGGAATCTACGATTGCTCTGGCCCTAACAGGATCCAGATTGATAAAAGCACCGGTCTCTGTCTGCTTTACACTTCCCATAATCTCCTGTTCCACCTTCGGGTCTAAAGTAACTACACTGGTAGTTTCATGGGAGGGGAAGTATTTTGTAGAAATAGCTCGCTTTAAGCTCTGGCGGACATATTCGGTCAAAATATCCGTATCTCTTGTAGAGGATGCATAATCTGCCAGGGTTTCCATAATAGTCAATAAATCCCTGATGGAAATACCTTCTTTTAGCAGATTTTGTAATACCTTTTGAATCTCGCCCAATCCAAGAAGCTTGGGTACCAATTCTTCTACCAGAGAAGGATTGGTTTCCTTTAAATTGTTGATCAGATTCTGTACATCCTGTCTGGTCAGCATCTCGGAAATGTAAGAACGGATAATCTCGGTCAAATGGGTTGCTATAATGGAAGGCGGGTCTACTACAGTATAACCCAGGCTCTCTGCTCTTTCTCTCTGTCCTTCCGTAATCCATGTAGCAGGTAAATGGAAGGAAGGTTCAAAGGTAGGAATACCTGTAATCTCTTCCTCCACATAACCGGGATTCATTGCCATATAATGATCAAACAGAATCTCTCCTTCAGATACCTGAATACCCTTAATTTTAATAATATATTGATTGGGATTCAGCTGGATATTATCACGTAATCGAATGATAGGAACCACAGTACCCAGTTCCAATGCAATTTGTCTTCGTATCATAACAACACGATCCAGCAAATCTCCTCCCTGATTGACATCTGCCAACGGTATAATACCATAACCAAATTCCAACTCGATGGGATCCACCTGCAAAAGACTGTTGACATTTTCCGGTTGACGGATTTCTTCTGCAGCTGCTTCTTCACTATCCACTTCACCTTCAATTTGTGCAGTCTCCAGAGTGGCTGCAATGGTTCTTCCTGCAATAATAAATGCCACACCAAGACCTACAAATAAAATAGTGTTCAAGGTAGTTACAAAGCCAAGCACAGCCAGCATACCACCTACCAGGTAAAGCACCTTAGGAATACCGAAAAGCTGTTTTATCAAGGTGGAACCAAAATCCGCATCCTTGCTTCCCTTGGTTACCAAAATACCGGTGGACAGAGATATCAGCAGCGACGGAATCTGGCTTACCAGACCGTCACCAATGGTCAATATGGTATATTTATCCAGTGCCTCTGCAATTTCCAATCCCTCACGGGTTACACCCATGACAATACCACCTACGATATTAATCACAGTGATAATCAGACCTGCCGTTGCATCTCCCTTTACATACTTTACCGCACCATCCATAGAACCGAAGAAATTCGCTTCCTCCTGAATCTTATCACGTCTGCGGCGTGCTTCTTCATCTGTAATGGCTCCGGTATTCAAGTCCGCATCAATAGCCATCTGTTTACCGGGCATTGCATCCAAGGTGAAACGTGCCGTTACTTCGGATACACGTTCGGAACCTTTATTGATTACCATGAACTGAATCAAAATCAAAATCAAAAAGACAATTACACCGATTATCAGATCACCGCCACCAACAAACTCACCGAAGGTTGCCACTACATTACCTGCATCACCATTTCTCAAAATCAATCTGGTTGAAGATACATTCAGTGCAATACGAAAAATGGTAGTAAATAACAGTATGGTAGGAAAGAACGACATATCCAGTACTTCCTTACTGAACATGGTTCCAAATAAAATGGTCAGTGCAACACCGATATTAATTGCAAGAAATACATCCAATAACACTGCCGGAATAGGAACAATGAACATGATAATCGCAGCCATCATATATAAAACAACGCCCAAATCAGCTTTTTGCAATTTCATGCTCTCACTTCCTTCCCGTAATAATATCGTTTACTATACCTTACCCTGAAGGTGATATACAAAGGCTAACACCTCTGCCACCGCCTGGTATAACTCAGGGGGAACCGCCTGCCCTACTTCCACATTGGCATAAAGCATTCGGGCCAATGGCTTGTTCTCTACAATCTCTATTTGATGCTCTTTGGCCACCTCTTTAATCTTGGCTGCCAAAAAATCAGAACCCTTGGCCAGTACTATCGGTGCATCTGCCACCTTGGGATCGTACTTTATAGCCACCGCATAATGGGTCGGGTTGGTAATTACCACATCTGCCCGGGGCAGATTCTGCATCATTCTACGCTGGGAGGCTTCTCGCATTTTGGCACGTATTTTACCCTTAATCTGCGGATCACCTTCCTGCTGTTTATATTCTTCTTTTACTTCCTGCTTGGTCATTTTCATGTCCTTGCGGAATTTATGTTTTTGATAAAACCAATCTGCAAAAGCTACCACCATGAAAACCAGGGATATCTTTAATCCCAAATCGGTAATCACCTTTGCCGTCACTTGCAATGCCTCCAGCAAAGACATCTCGTATAAATTATATAAATACACCTGCTTATCCTTCAAATCGGAGTAGCATATGTATATGATTACAAAAAGCTTTGCTGTGGATTTAATCAATTCCACCAGGGAATTGGGTGAAAAAATCTTCTTAAAACCTGATATAGGATTCAACTTGCTAAACTTCGGCTTCAAGGGCTTGGTCGTAGGTCTCCATTTCACCTGAACCACATCACTGACAAACGCAATCACCACACCAACCAACAATATGGGAGCCATAATGAACAGACATTCCAATATCATCTGTCTATAAATCTGCCGCATATCATTTACCGGCATATGGCCATGCCAAAAAGTCACCACTTCCGGGATGCGGTTATACACACCGGAAAAAACCTCCATAAACTGAGTCCCCATAGAACCTATCCAGACCTTTAGGATAAGGAAAAACGCAATCAGGCCCAGTCCATTGGCTATCTCCCTGCTCTTGGCAACCTGACCCTCTCGTCTGGCATCCGATAACTTTTTGGCAGTAGGTTCTTCTGTCTTTTCACCGCCCTGTCCTTCGGCAAAAAATTGAAGATTATACTTTAAACTCATGTCATGCCCTCCACGAAGGCCAATACCATCTTCTTCATTTCCTGAAATACAAAGTTTGCCGCATCATCCAGTAACACCACAGACAAAAAAAGTACTACCAGTCCAGCCATAATTTT
>JAFUKS010000100.1 GCA_017473445.1 Lachnospiraceae bacterium | reverse complement strand
TTGAAAATGTAAGCCACGGCACTGGCAATCAGGAGATTAAATTGGTTGTGACCTCTGATGATGGTAGTTGGGATGCTTATTTGGACAAATTGACCATCAGTGGTGGTAGCAGTTCCGGTAGCTCTTCCAGCGGAAATACCTCCAGCGGAAATACCTCCAGCGGAAATACCTCCAGTGGCAATACTTCCAGTGGCAATACTTCCGGTGGCACTGCATCCACCGACTCCAGCAAAGAATGTGAGTCCATGACCGTTACCGGTCAGTATGCAGGCACTATCAGCTCTCCTTTTAGCGGAGTAGCATTATATGCAAATAATGAGTCTGTATCTTATACCCAGTATTTTGGAAGCAGCACCCATGATTTTACCTTAAGAGGTGCATCCAACGGTAGCAATATGGCGAAAGTAGATTTGGTAATCGGCGGTGAAACCAAGGGTACCTTCTACTATGGTGACAGCAATACTGCTGAATATACCATTTCCAATGTAAGCCATGGCACCGGTAATCAGGAGATTAAGTTGGTTGTAACTGCTGATGATGGCAACTGGGATGCTTTTGTAGATTGCTTGATCATTAGTGCAGCAGGTACTGCAGGTGCAGGAACCTCCGGCGGAAATACCTCCAGCGGTAATACTTCTTCCGGCACCACTGCATCCGGCAAGCTGGTAGCCTTGACCTTTGATGATGGTCCTTCCTCCACCACCAATGATGTATTGGATGTATTGGAGAAATATGATGTAAAGGCTACTTTCTTCCTGATTGGAAATCAGATCAACTCCAATATGCTGTCCACCATGCAGCGTCAGGTAAATATGGGTTGTGAGCTGGCTAACCATTCCTATACTCATCAGGATATGAGTGGTATGAGTGCAACGGATGTTAAGAATCAGATTCAGTGGACCTCATCTGCAATCAAGAATGCAGTAGGTGCTGAAGTGAAGTTCTTCAGACCTCCTTATCTGGCAACCAGCAATACCATGTATCAGAACATTGACTTAGCATTTATTCAGGGTATCAATACAATGGATTATGATTCCTCCGTATCTGCTTCCCAGCGAGTAAATAATGTACTGAACAATGTATCCGACGGTTCCATCGTTTTGCTGCATGATTTCCAGGGAAATACTGCTACTGTGCAGGCATTACCCACCATTATTGAGAAACTGAAGGCACAGGGCTACAGCTTTGTAACCTTAAGTGAATTATTTGCAGCAAAGGGTGTAAATCCTAATCAGGAATACAAAATCTGGAGTAACGCATTGAAATAATCATATAAATGTAAGATTAAAGGTATCCTGCAGACAGATTTGTCTGTGGGGTACTTTTTTGCAATGATTCGTATATGAAAAATATATTATAATTTCCAAGATATACTATTGATATTGCCGAAAATAAAATATATACTCATAGTACTAAGAAGGGGAATATTATGAGTATTGTTATTTTCAAAAATAAAAAGACCCAAAAAGCACAATGGAAAGTGTGTATATTGGTAATTGTGATGGTAGTATCTATTGGTATTATGGGATTCTTCGGTGTAAAAGCACTGGAGCGTACGCTCCCAAAAGAACCACCTAAAGTGGATGAAGAGATACTGCAAAGAGTAATTTTAAGTGCATATGCGCAACCTTTTGAAAAGGGAGAAAATATCTTGTTTCGAAAAATATCCTGTGGGCGTGATTTGTCTTCTAATCGGGATTATTTGGAATATGACTATGAATATAGTATGGATGGAATCTTACATACCGGCCGTTTGACAGCGTGCTACGAGTATCGAAATAGAAAATGGCGATTGGTATCCATTGGAGTAACCAATCTAAATAAAAAATAGAACAGAAAAGAAACTCCGGCAAAAGGTACAATGACCATTTTGCCGGGTTTTGTTGTTTGATTTATTTTGGGCGATGATTAGGAGCGAATGGCATTTACAATACTTTCTGCAATCAAAGGCTTATTCATGGTATAAATATGAATGCCGTCCACTTCATTTAATTGTAGATCTTGAATCTGACGGATGGCGAAGTCAATACCTGCCTTTTGCATGTCTTCCGGATGATCCCCATAGGTGGCAATCAAATCAGCCAGTGTTTTGGGAACAGATGCTCCGGAAAGGGATACAGAGGTTCCCAGCTGCTTGGCTGCGGTTATAGGCATGATGGCAGCACAAATGGGGATAGTAATTCCCTTTTTACGTGCTTTTTCCAGAAAAGAATAGAAAAAGTCGTTGTCAAAAAACATCTGTGAAATAAAGAAAGAAGCTCCCGCATCCTGCTTTTGCTTTAGGTGTAATAAATCACTTTCCATGCTAAAGCACTCGTAGTGTTTTTCGGGATAGCAGGCACCGCCCATAATATGATTGGTGCTTTCTTTCAGAAAGGAAATTAATTCATTGGCATGGGCAAATTCACGCTGGGCAAATTGCTCATCGGTCATATCTTTCGGGCGGTCACCGCGTAATGCCATAATATGCCGGATTCCTTGAAGGGATAATGCTTCGGCAATTTGTAGTATGGATTCTTTTTTGCTACCCACACAGGTCAAATGTGCCAGTGCATCAATGCCCAGGTGATTCTGGATGTAGGAAGCGATTTCCACGGTTTTGCCACTGCGGCTTCCGCCTGCACCGTAGGTAACGCTGATAAAATCGGGGTTTAATTTTCCTAATCTATCCAGTATTTCATGGGCGGATTCAAATTCACCGTCTTTCTTGGGAGGGAATACCTCCAGGGATAAAGTATGTTTGCCATTTAATAAATCTTGAATCATCGTTTTGTGCCTCACATTTCTATGTAAATTCAGGCTCTTTGGCTTGATTTTATAACTAGAATATCGTAACATGAGAGAAATGGTTTATCAAGTATAAAATGTATATTTATTCAAGTGTGAGGCATAAGGGATATGGTCCATGCTTGTAAGGAAAGGCAGTGTATAGAGATGGAGAATCAAGGATTTCAGGGAACACAGGAATATGTAGCCAGCCCGGAGCTGATGGCCAGTGTAAATATTGCAATAGCACTAAAAAAGCCCCTGCTGATTAAGGGAGAGCCCGGTACGGGTAAGACTATGCTGGCAGAGGCAGTGGCAAAGGCACTTAATAAGAAGCTGATTATTTGGAATATTAAGTCCACCACCAAGGCCCAGGAGGGATTGTACGTGTATGATACCATCCAGCGTCTGTATGACGGACAGTTTGGTGAAGAGGGCGTGGATGATATTGCTCGCTATATCAAATTAGGAAAATTGGGAGAGGCTTTCGATAGTGATGAGCAGATAGTGCTTTTGATTGATGAGATTGACAAAGCAGATTTGGAATTTCCCAACGATTTATTGTGGGAATTGGACCAGATGGAATTTTATATCAATGAAACCAAGCGTACCGTCAAGGCAAAACACAGACCGATTGTGATTATTACCTCCAATGCAGAAAAGGAACTGCCCGATGCGTTCCTGCGTCGTTGTATTTTCCATTATATAGATTTCCCTTCCCCTGAGCTGATGGAGGAGATTGTAAAGGTGCATTTCCCTAATGTGGAGGAAAATCTGCTAAAAAATGCCATGGAGGTATTTTATAATATCCGTAATATCCGTGATATCCGCAAGAAGCCCAGTACCTCTGAGCTTATTGACTGGGTGAATGCATTACAGATAGGTGGCATTCCTACAGAGACCATTAAGAGTGCGTTACCCTTTATCGGTGTGGTAGTAAAGAAGGATGAGGACCTGGAGACAGTGCGTCAGTCCGGCGTGTAGAGTGCAGGTAGAATAATGGATCTATATGCTTAAGTGTAGATAGGCAGAAGAGAGAGTATTTTATGTTTATAGATTTCTTTCATAATTTGCGGTCCAAGGGGCTCCATGTAACCTTAGGTGAGTGGCTTACCTTACAGGAGGCGCTGGATAAGGATTTGTGCGGTAGTTCCTTGACCCAGTTTTACTATGTAGCCAGAATGATTCTGGTAAAAAGTGAGACAGATTTTGATAAATTTGATATGGCCTTTGAGGAATGCTTTAAGGCTACCCAGCGGGAGACTGAGGTGGGAGCGGAAATGCTCCGATGGCTGGATAAGTCCGATATGATGGAGTTGGCCCATGAGGAAGCCAGGGACCATTTGAATAAGATGGAAGAGGTGCAGGTGGACAAGGAGGACGTGGAGGAGAAATTCCGCCAGCGTCTGAAGGACCAGGATAGCGAACACAATGGTGGCAGCTACTGGATTGGTACCATGGGTAAGACCTCCTTTGGTAATATGGGTGGCAATGTGGGCGGTGTCCGGGTAGGCGGTAAGACCGGCTATCAGTCCGCTTTTGCAGTGGTAGGTGCCCGTAAGTACCGGGACTTTCGAGATGACAGAGTATTGGATAACCGTCAGTTTCAGCTGGCTTTCCGGAAGCTGCGTCAATTTTCTTCCAGATTGGATATTCCCGAATCGGAGCTGGATATTGACGGTACTGTGGACAAGACCTGCAATAATGGTGGTTGTTTGCAGATTGTGATGAAGAAGCCCCGTAAGAATGCGGTAAAGCTATTACTGCTCATGGATTCCGGCGGTACTATGATTCCCTTTAGTCACCTGCTGAATGATTTGTTTCAGGCAGTGCATAAATCCAATCATTATAAGGATGTAAAGACCTATTATTTCCACAATTGTATTTACTCCAAGGTCTATAAGACTCCCGAATGCGAAAACGGAGACTGGGTAGATACAGAGTGGCTGTTTAGAAATATTGACAGTGATTATAAAGTGATTATTGTAGGTGACGCGGCCATGGCTCCGGAGGAACTTTATTCCACCACCGGTAATTATAGAGGACCCAATGGTGGTTTGTCCGGTTACGATTGGCTCTTACAGGTGAAGCGTCATTACAAAAAGGTAGTGTGGCTCAATCCCAAGATGGCCCCCGGCCATGCACCCTGGCGAGAGGCGGAGACTGCTGTGAAGAATCTGTTCCCTATGTATAAGCTGACTGTGGATGGATTAAATCAGGCCATGATCAAGCTGATGGTGAATAAATAGATTGTAACGAAAGCTTCCCCTTTGTACACCTATCGGTGGGTGCATAGAGAGGAAGCTTTGAATTTGGAGTTGATTTCTATATGGATTTAAAAGTAAGAGCAAAGAAATTGAAAACGGATATACCAACTCTGTTTTTGGCAATAAAAGATAATGATACACCTATACTTGCGAAAGTGTTTGCAGGAATTACAGTAGTATATGCTCTTTCGCCAGTAGATTTGGTGCCAGATTTTATTCCGGTGTTAGGGTATTTGGATGATGTGATTTTGTTACCGCTGCTGGTAACTTTAACAATTAAATTCATTCCCAAGGATGTGCTTGAAAGAAATCGAAAGCAAGCAGAAGGTATGTGGAGCGAAGGAAAGCCAAAGAAATGGTATTATGCTATACCTATAGTGCTGATATGGGTACTGTTAATAGTGTTGATATTTAATGCAATAGTGTAAGCGAGATTTTTTTTTGCGATAGATATTTTTAAGAGGATGATGTAATCCTCTTAAAAAATCCTTGCCACATAACAC
>JAFUKS010000099.1 GCA_017473445.1 Lachnospiraceae bacterium | reverse complement strand
TGTTCTTTCTCGGGAATGCTTGTTTCCTCCGACACAGCCACGGTAGTCTTATCGTTTTCTTCACCGGCAATGCTTACCGCTTCATCCTGGCTTGCTTCCACCGAAACGTTTTGGTCCCGAGCGACCTTTCCTGTTTCTGAGCCGCAACCTGTGAGCACTAAGGAAACCGCCAAAATAGAAGCACCCAGCCTAAGGGCCAATTTCTTTACATGCATGGTACAATCCGCCTTTCTTTCTATTTTGCATTTGTTTCGAACCAATCAACTATACTTTTATATTAATCATTTATTTCTTTTTTTTGCTCCTTATAACTTGTGAACTAGTACCCAAATCTTGCTTTTTCAAAAATTTAGTAATTCGTTTTACAAAAATATATCACCAATAGAAACAAAAAACATAAATCCCGGAGGCGCAAAAAACGCTCCGGGATTTTCAGACTAAATCCGTTTATTTCTTTATCTTCAAGCATCTGATGGCATTCAGCACTGCCAGCACCATAACCCCCACATCTGCAAAAATGGCCATCCACATATTGGCAATACCAAAAGCTCCCAGCACTAGGCAAATTGCCTTTACCCCCAGGGCAAAAACAATATTCTGGTAAACGATTCCCAAACACTTCCGGGAAATCCTCATAGCCAGGGCTATCTTGGCAGGGTCATCATCCATCAGTACAACATCTGCCGCTTCGATGGCTGCATCAGAACCCAAAGCTCCCATAGCAATACCGATGTCCGCTCTGGATAATACCGGAGCATCATTGATACCGTCCCCCACAAAGGCCAGTTTCTCCTTGGGACGCTTCTCTGCCAGCAGGCGTTCTACCTGCTCTACCTTGTCCCCGGGTAACAGTTCACTATGGATTTCATCCACGCCCAAAGCACCGCCTACCTGTTGTGCCACAGCAGCACTATCTCCGGTAAGCATCACCAGCCGCTTCACACCGGCTGTCTTCAGGTCCGTCATAGCCTGAGCTGCCGTCTCCTTTAGCACATCGGATATCAAAATATATCCCAGATAACAGCCTTCCGCAGCCACATGTACCACAGTCCCCACCACATCTGCCTCTTGTTTATAAGCAATTCCTTCTGCCCGCATCAGCTTATCATTGCCTGCACAGACCATACGCCCGTCCACCCGGGCCTTTAAGCCATGTCCGGCTATTTCTGACACATCCGTCACTTTATTAGCATCCGGTTCCTGACCAAAAGCCTCCTTCAGACTCTTGCTGATGGGATGATTACTATAGCATTCTACATAAGCAGCCAGCTCCAGTAATTCCTCCTCAGTTACACCCTCTGCCGGACACAGGTCTGTCACCTGGAAATTACCCTTGGTCAAAGTACCGGTCTTGTCAAACACCATGTACTTGGTCTGGGACAGTGCCTCCAGATAGTTGGAACCCTTCACCAAAATACCCTGGGCTGAGGCTCCGCCAATACCACCAAAAAAGCTTAGTGGAATAGAAATTACCAACGCACAGGGGCAGCTGATTACCAGAAAGGTCAAGGCTCTTGTCACCCAGCCTCCCCAGCCGGGAGTATTTCCCAGCAACAGATTTACTATAGGCGGCAATAAAGCCAGTGCCAATGCACCATAACATACCGCCGGGGTATAGTACTTAGCAAAACGGGTAATAAAATTCTCAGTGCGTGATTTTTTCATACTGGAATTTTCCACCAGCTCCAATATCTTAGATACAGTGGACTCTCCAAACTCTTTAGTGGTACGGATTTTCAGCACACCGGATTGATTCACGCAGCCACTGATAACCATATCCCCCACAGACACTTCCCGGGGCATACTTTCTCCTGTAAGGGCACTGGTATTTAGGCTGGCCTGCCCCTCTACCACTTCTCCGTCAATGGGAATCTTCTCTCCGGGACTCACCAATATCACGGTGCCGATTTCCACATCCTCCGGGTCCACCTTCTCTATCTGCCCGTCCTCACTGAAGATATTGGCATAATCCGGGCGGATATCCATCAGGGCAGTAATGTTCCTGCGGCTCTTACCCACTGCCACCGCCTGGAACAGCTCTCCAATCTGATAAAAGAGCATTACCGCCACACCTTCCCGGTAGTCACTAAGGCACATAGCACCCACAGTAGCCACCGCCATCAAGAAACTCTCATCAAAAATCTCTCCATGTACAATGCCCAGCACTGCCTTTCGCAAAATATCATATCCGATGATAAAATAGGGCACCAAATACAGAGCCAGCAGTAGCCAAGTTCTCAGACCCTCTGTAGGAATCAGGCTTTCCCAGGGCATCAACGACAGCACAACCAACAATACTGCTGCTATCACAATCCGCCACAGTACCTTTTTTTGTTTCTTACTCATGTATGGCCTCCCGATTAATCCAAGAAAATCTCGCAATCACTTTCTACTTTCTTGCAGGCCTTTACCACCTGGGCCATTACTGCCGATTCCTCTGCATCCTCTGCAAATTCCACCTTCATTTTCTGGGTCATAAAGCTGACTGTAGCATCCTGTACACCTTCTACCTTCTTGGTAGCCTCTTCCATCTTTAATGCACAGTTCGCACAATCCACTTCAATCTTGTATGTTTTCTTCATAATATAATCCTACCTTTCTATACTTTGTTACATATGAATACTTGTTCATATGTTTATATTACCACATTTCATTCAAATGTCAACCATCAATTATAGCTTTTCATACATTTATCTTAATATACAAAATTGCATTGTTTTGGTATGCTACTTGACATAGTTTTGAAAACGAGGTAATATATTCCACGACAACGCTTGTTAGCGTGCATTGAACCACAAAGAATTGAAGGGACAGACTCGTATGCGAAGAATAATTGTAGATTCCGGCAGTAGTATTAAAGTAGAAGAAAAGGACCAATACGGAGTGGATATACTTCCTATTTCTTTACAGATGGGTGACGAATCTTTTTTGGACGGAGTAAACCTAAGTACCGAAGAATTTTACCGCCGGTTAAAAGATAGTAGTCAATTCCCCAAGACATCCCTTCCATCCCTGGAAGAAACACAGAAATTGGTGGATTTCTATACCAATCAGGGAGACGAGGTTCTGATTATCACCATTTCATCAGAAATTTCCGGAACCTATCAGGCAATCAAAATGCTCTTTAACGAATACAATAATGTTACGGTCTTTGATTCCAGGCTTGCAGTAGGAGGTATCCGTTTTCTTGTGGCAGAAGCCAATAAATATAAATATGAAACCATGGAAACGGTTATCCAAAAGCTCAATCAGCTTCTTCCAAGAATTATGATTGCTGCCGTTCCGGAAACATTGGATTATCTCCTGGCCGGCGGACGGTTGTCAAAGAGTAGCTGGATGGTAGGAAAATTACTTTCCATCAATCCCATCATTACATTCATTAACTGGAAAGTAGATGTACTTACCAAAAAACGTGGCATCAA
This sequence comes from Lachnospiraceae bacterium, assembly GCA_017473445.1. Lineage (GTDB taxonomy): Bacteria > Bacillota > Clostridia > Lachnospirales > Lachnospiraceae > Acetatifactor. The sequence continues at coordinate 3,501 of JAFUKS010000099.1, read as the reverse complement.
GCAGAGCAAGAAGACCTTGGTGGAAATGGTAAAGCAGGATAGAGCCGACAAATCTTATGGAATTATCGCTGCCTACACCTATAATAAGGCCAATGTAGATGATTTGATTCAGATATTGCCGGATGACTATAAGAATGCCATTTCTGTTTATGATGATTTGTGTTCTTCCATTGCCTGTCATTGGGGACCCAATGCCTTCGGTTTCATCTATGTAAAAGAAAACACAGCAGGGAATTAATTCCCTGCTGTTTTACTTTCCACTTCTTTCAATTCTTCCATCTTACCTGTAATCTGATTGCTACGAATATCAATGATAGGTCCTCCGGTCCCCATAATATAGTCCTTGGTGATAGTCACCTGACCGATATTGTCATCCTTGGGAATCTCATACATGATATCCAGCATAAACTCTTCAATAATAGAACGTAAAGCTCTGGCTCCCGTATCTCTCTCCATGGCCTTTTCTGCAATGGCCTCCAGAGCATCATCGGTAAATTCCAGCTTTACTTCATCCAATTGCAGCAGCTTCTGATACTGCTTCAAAATGGCATTCTTAGGCTCCTTTAATATCTGAATCATCATTTCCTTGGTCAGACCGTTCAATGTATACACAATGGGCAGTCGTCCTAAGAACTCAGGAATCATACCAAACTTTCGCAGATCCTCGGTGGTCACCTTGGACAGAATAGTACTATCCTTGTCATATTTATCCTTCAACTCTGCATTAAAACCAATGGCTGCATTCTTGCGCAGACGCTCCTTGATAATCTCCTCCAAATCCGGGAAAGCACCGCCACAAATAAAGAGAATATTCCGGGTATTTACAGTCGCCATAGGCACCATAGCATTTTTGCTGGAAGCCCCCACCGGCACCTCCACCTGAGCACCTTCCAAAAGCTTTAACATTCCCTGCTGTACACTTTCACCACTCACATCCCGGGAATTGGTATTTTTCTTTTTGGCAATCTTGTCAATCTCATCGATGAAAATAATGCCTCTCTCAGCCTTTTCCACATCATTGCCCGCTGCTGCCAAAAGCTTAGACACCACGCTTTCAATATCATCGCCGATATAGCCTGCTTCGGTTAAAGAAGTGGCATCTGCAATAGCCAGAGGCACATCCAACAGTTTGGCTAATGTCTTTACCAAATAGGTCTTACCGCTACCGGTAGGTCCTATCATCAGCATATTGGACTTCTCGATTTCGATTTCATCCATGGTATCCGTAGCCACTCTTTTATAATGATTGTACACTGCCACAGAAATCACCTTCTTGGCATGCTCCTGCCCCACCACATACTCGTCTAGGCTGGCTTTAATCTTGTGCGGTGCCGGAATATCCTTGATATTCAACACCGGAGCTTCCTGTTCTTTCTTTTTGGGCTTTTTCAGCTTCTGCTTATTGGGAATACCGCCCATGCCCTGCAAATCCGCCATATTGATAAAACTGATATTAGGGAAACCGCCGGGAAATCCATTTCCGGGGAAACCACCAGTCTTATTCAGCTTGTCCATCTCCTTCTGAAAAGCAGGGTCATTCAACATCCCCTGATAATCAAACTGACTGACCGTCTCCATGGTCTTATGCATACAGTCGTTACAAACACAGATATTGTTGGGTAATTTGAACATCTTACCGGTCTTACTTTCCGGTCTGCGGCAAACAAAGCACACATCCTCGTATGCGTCCTCACTTTCCTGTTCTGCACCCGTATCCTCTGTTTTCACATCCTGCTCTTCTATTAATTCCTCTTTATCATCAAATATCTCTGACATGATTTCCTCCGTCCGATATGTTTTCGCTGATACTTATTATATCCAATCATAGGAGGATAAACAAGTGAACTTTTCCTAAAGTCCATTAAGAAAGCATAATATCCTCACTTTCCGTCCAAGATGTAAAAAGGATGCAACCGAGGGAGGGTATCCGGCTGCATCCTGATTTATAATATGAAATTACTGTGCAGACTATGGCCGTTTGCCTAAGGTTACTTCCTTGATAACGGACTCATACTTTCCTTTCTGCAGTCGCATTACTTCAATCTCAACAGTTTCTCCTGCTGCATAATAGCTCATGGCATTCAATAATTCATTCGCATCACTAATGCTTCTTCCATCAAAGCTTACAATAATATCTCCCATCAAAAGGCCTGCCTGATGTGCAGGGGTTCCTTCACCCACTTCATTAATATATACGCCCAGGGGCATATTATAAACAATATTATAATCCTCGGGCACAGTCTGGTAATAATGAATCCCCAGATATCCCATATCGCCTTCTGCCACCTGATTTCTGGTTTCTCTCAGCATCAGCTCGGAAATAATAGGGCTGGCGGCACTGATTGGAATGGCGTATCCCATACCTTCAATAATAGAGCCACCAATCTTATTGGAATTGATACCAATAACCTCCCCCTTCATATTCAAAAGGGCACCGCCGGAATTGCCGGGGTTAATAGCCGCATCTGTCTGGATAAAGGTACCGGTGATGCCGTCCTCACTGGTAATCTCACGATCCAGTGCACTGACAATGCCTCTGGTAACAGACTGTCCGTAACCCAGTGCATTACCAATGGCTACAACGGATTCACCCAAACGCAAACCCTCACTTTTGCCGATGGTGGCAATGGCAATGGCATCCATGGTCTCCTGGCTCAAATCTGCCAGAGGAATGGAAATTACCGCCAAGTCCATTTTGGCATCCAGACCTTTTATCTGTGCCACCGCAGTGCTTCCATCAATAAAGCTGACCTCCAGCTTAGTAGCATTCTCCACTACATGATTATTACTTACAATCAGAAGTTCTGCCTCACTCTGGGCTACAATGATACCGGAGCCACTGGAAGCAGACTCCTTGCTATAGGTCTGCCCAAAGAAGGTAGTACCGGTGGTGGTATAATTATTTATAATGGACACCATAGCAGGCATCACTTCCTCCACCATATCCGCAATCACATCTGCATTATCGCTTACTACACCGGTATTCCCGGTGGTAGTTACCTTTATATCAGAGCCCTGGGAAACCGTCAATTCAGGTGCTTTATTTTGCTGGGGCTGTTGCTGCTCCTGCACCTGTTCTGAAACACCTTCCCCAGGATGGAACCTATCCCATACATATTGGGAGCCATTAAATCCAACACCTGCTACCGCACCCAACAGCAACGCTCCTGCGGCAAACAGAGCCACCTTACCCACAACCCCCTTCTTTTTCTTCTTTTTGGGAGCCTTAGGCGGCACAGGGGCCTGCTGATTGTAAGTCGTTTGGTAAGTGGCATAATTCTGTGTATGATCAACATAATTTTCATTCTCGTACATAATCACAACCTCTTTCTATCTTTCTAAAGCTTTTCCTTAACCTTATGTACCCAGTATACTGACTAATTGTGACCGAATTGTGATAAAATCATTAACTCCTTGTGTTTTTTCACTTCTTTCGTTTCCCACTCCCCATCCCCCGCCCCTGCCTGCCGGCTCTCTTCCGGGACCCCCTCCCGCTCCATA
>JAFUKS010000098.1 GCA_017473445.1 Lachnospiraceae bacterium | reverse complement strand
TAGAGGTTATACCTTGTCTTGTACCTTGAGAGAAGGGTATAACTGCGGAAAAACAGAGCAAACTGTGGAAACGGCCCGGACCGCTTACGGGGGCAGCAATTTTATCAATGATACTTATTGTACCTTATTGACGAAGAAAGCTGGCGTAGGCATTGGTAGCGGCAGTATTTTCCTTCATTTGGAATCCGTAGAATGTGTGGATGGTACAGGGTTACAGGATGTGGTGGCAAGGGATATGGCGGCTCCGGAGCCGGTAGGTCAGTATGTTCTGACGGATGAGGGGGCAGCAGGAGTAAGGATCGCATGGATTGCTCCTTCGGATAGAGGAACTGTCTATTATCATCAGGTAATTGGTTTTGATTTAGACCGGGGGCAGGAGCAGACCCGGAGCAATATCACCGGCAATACGCTGGTCAGCGGAGTGGACGGTTACTATGTGCTGGTGGATGACAATCCCCATACTTCGGTTAGTTGTGAAAATGGTGCCTTTTTTACAAAAGAGAATTATCTGGTAGAGATACAAGAGGGGAAAGAAGTGATAACGGAGAATGAAATTATTGAGGAAGAAACATATTTTCATATAGCCGCTATAGACCGGGCAGGGAATCTGTCAGACACTACCCATATAAAGGTGGAGGTAATCCCCTTTTCTCTGCTTGCCTATATTCAAAGGATTCTGTCACCCCACGAGCCTGTCTTTAAAGCCGGGGAAAGCGGTATCCTGCACGCGGATATTTACGGATATGCCCGGCGGTTGGAGGTTTTTTATCCCGAGGAGTGGCTGTCCTTTGGAGTTTCGGAAAAGCAGATATCGGATTATGGACAGGAAAGGGAAGCAATCAGGCAGGAGACCTTGCAATTTATGGTGCCCTTAAAGACTCCGGAAGGAGCGTATACTTTTCAGGTGCGGGCCTATTCCCACAGCGGAGAGGAATTGGTGGAACACTTACAGATACAGGTGAAAGGAAGTGTGCTGGATGAACTGCGTACCAGGCTTCGCTGAATGCACCCTTTTGTGGAAGGTGGCAGCAGGGTTGTTTTTGTTTTGGTTGACCCGGGCTGCGCTGGAGGACCATCGGACCGGCAGGGTATCCAACGGAATCTGGCTGGGGGCAATGCTTTTCTGGATGCCCTTTGCTTTGGTAGCATCCTCTGATGGCTTTCCGCTGGAGCCCATCCTTTTTTGGATGCTTCAACAGATCCTTTTTAGCAGATTTTACGGAAGGGCGGATTGCCATGCTTTCAGCTGCATCGGATTTTATTTGTGGGGGATGGGTCTGGGACTGGCTGCTTACCTGCTCTACATGTTGTTCACATTACTTTTTATGGGAGCTGTCCAGCTGCTAAAGGGGAATGTAAACAGGGAGGGAAATCTACGTACGCCCATTCCCTTCCTGCCCTATATTTTGCTGGGATTTTGTGGTATTCTTGTCTGGATTTTCCGGTAAAAGTCCTTTGAAAAGGGGGAAAAGTAACAAAAGCACAAATGACGGCTTGCTTTTTGGGAAAAGTAGTGATATATTTTGTGACAAGTAAAATCAGTAGTGTGTCCCTAGAAGTGAAGGACGCGGAAAAGGAGTAATAGCATGAAGAAATTTTTAGCAATGTTACTGGCAGTAGTAATGTGTGTAGCTTGCATGACAGCATGTGGTGGCAACGAGGCAGCAAGTACAGGTGACGTGTTGGTAGTAGGTACCAATGCTGAGTTCCCTCCCTTTGAGTACATCGGTGATGACGGTAATCCGGATGGTTTCGATATTGCACTGATCAAGGAAATCGGTAAGAAGCTGGGGATGGAAGTAAAGATTGAGAACATGGAGTTTGGTTCTCTGGTAGCTGCAATCGGTTCCAAGATTGATGCATCTATTGCAGGTATGACCATTACCGAGGAGCGTCTGCAGTCCGTAGACTTCTCTGATCCTTATTATGATGCATATCAGTATGTAATCGTTCCCATTGATTCTAATATCGCTACTTTTGATGATTTGAAGAATAAAAACATTGGTTGTCAGTTGGGTACTACCGGTTTCTATATTGCAGATGAGGATATTGAGGGTGCTACCGCTACCGGCTACAACAAGGGCGTAGATGCTGTGAATGATTTGATTAACGGCAGAGTAGAACTGGTAATTATTGACAAGAATCCTGCAATGGTATTTGGTGAGAAGTTCTCTGACAAGGTAAAAGTACTGGATGGTGCACAGTTTGGTTTCGAGATGGAGCAGTATGCAATTGCACTGCCTAAGGGAAGTGAACTGGTTGGCAAGGTAAACGATGCTCTGAAGGAGCTGAAGGCAGACGGTACTTTTGATGCACTGGTAAAGCAGTACATTGAGGGAAATGAATAATACCTGAATAAAAATGCAATTTTTTGGAGGATAATGGTTGTGCCATTATCCTCTTTTTGATATGATATACCTTGTGAGAAAAAGTTAATTGTGGAGTTTTTCACGATTTAAAGAAGATGAGGATTGTAAGATGGAATGGTTATTGGATGTGTGGCAGCATATTCACAGGGCATTTATAGAAAAGGATAGATGGCAGATTTATTTAAAGGGTCTGGGTGTGACTCTGGAGGTGGCTTTTTTTGCAGCAATTATCGGTATTATCATTGGTACTATTGTAGCTTTCATGAAGCTGTCAAAGACCAGAAAGGGTAAGCCCACCATACTGACCCATATTGCGAATATTTATGTAGATATTATTCGTGGTACTCCTTCTGTATTGCAGCTACTGATTATGTGGTTTGTAGTGATGAAGAGCTGTGATAATGGTATTTTGGTAGGCTGTCTGACCTTTGGTATCAATTCCGGTGCTTATGTGGCGGAGATTGTGCGTGCAGGTATTCTGGCGGTGGATAAGGGCCAGACGGAAGCGGGACGGTCCTTGGGTTTGACCAGTTTCCAGACCATGGTATATATTGTTATTCCCCAGGCATTTAAGAATGTATTGCCTCCTTTGTGCAACGAGTTTATTGTACTGCTGAAGGAGACTGCTATCTTAGGTTATGTGGGTCTAAGTGATCTGACCCGTGCAGCCAACCAGATGACTTCTACCATTTATGAGGCATTTACTCCGCTGATTGGTGCGGCAGTGGTATACTTTATTGTTATTAAGATATTGACCATACTTTTAGGCATGCTGGAAAGGAGGTTACGTAGGAGTGATAATCGTTAAGGACTTACACAAAACATTCGGTGAAAACAAAGTACTCACCGGTGTCAATTATCATATTAAACAGGGTGAGAAAATCGTAGTTGTAGGCCCTTCCGGTTCCGGTAAGAGTACCTTTCTGCGTTGCCTGAATCTGTTGGAGGTTCCTACCAGCGGAGAAATCTGGTTTGATGGCCAGCTGATTACCAGCCCCAAGACCAATATCAATAAGATTCGTGAGCATATGGGCATGGTGTTCCAGCATTTTAATCTGTTTAATAATCTGACCATTATGGACAATATTACCCTGGCACCCATTAAGCTGAAACTGATGAAGGAAGAGGAAGCCAAGGAGAATGCCCTGAAGCTGTTACAGCGTGTAGGCTTGTCTGAAAAGGCGGATGCTTATCCCGGTTCCCTCAGTGGTGGGCAGAAGCAACGTATTGCGATTGTACGTTCCCTGGCTATGAATCCTAAGGTAATGCTTTTTGATGAACCCACCTCTGCCTTGGACCCTGAGATGGTAGGTGAGGTACTGGAGGTTATGAAGGAGCTGGCAGACAGTGGCATGACTATGGTGGTAGTGACCCATGAAATGGGCTTTGCAAGAGAAGTAGGCACCAAGGTGTTATTTATGGATGGAGGAAATATTGTGGAGGAAAATACTCCCCGGGAGTTTTTCACCAATCCCCAAAGTCCCAGATTGCAGGAATTTTTATCTAAGGTATTGTAATAACAAGGTGCCCTTATGGGCACCTTGTGGCTTTTTTTGCTCCATATCCTTAAGAACGGGCTGAACAGAGGAGGTACTATGATTACCATATCACTTTGCATGATTGTAAAAAATGAAGAGGATGTACTGGCCAGATGCTTAGACAGTGTGGCGGATTTGGTGGACGAGATTGTGATTGTGGATACCGGTTCTACAGATGCCACCAAGGAAATTGCTGCCCGGTATACGGATAAAATTTACGATTTCCGGTGGATAGATGATTTCAGTGCCGCCAGAAACTATGCTTTTTCAAAGGCCTCCTGTGAGTATATTTATACAGCCGATGCGGATGAGGTAATTTCTCCGGAAAATAGGGAGAAATTCTGCCATTTAAAAAGAGCACTCTTACCGGAAATAGAGATTGTGCAGATGAAATATGGCAATCAGCTGCAGTTTGGCACAGTGTATAATTATGATGAAGAGTACCGTCCCAAATTATTTAAACGCCTGCGGGAGTTTGTATGGCAGGAGCCCATTCATGAGATGGTGCGCTTAGAGCCGGTGATTTATGACAGTGATATTGTGATTACTCATATGCCTAAGGGCAGTCATGCCCAAAGGGATCTGCAGAATTTCCGAAAACAGACCGACGCAGGGATAAAGCTTGGTAAACGCCTGCAAAATATGTATGCCAAGGAGCTGTTTCTGGCAGGAGAGGAACAGGATTTTCAGCAGGCGGAAGCGTATTTTAAGGTATCAGCGGCAGATCCGGAGAGAGGCCTTGAGGAAATCAGGGAGGCTTGCTGTGTGGTGGCCAGAGCCGCCCGGCTACGAGGTGATGAGAGGACCTTTTTCAAGTATGTGGTGAAGGCCATTGCAGACGATGAAGGTGGTTGCAGCGAGGCTTGTGTGGAATTGGGTCTTTTTTATGAGGCGGCAGGAGATTTGGGGGAGGCTGTCATCTGGTTTTATAATGCAGCCTATGAAGTGGTCCCTCAGCTGACTTTGGCGAGTGGCAGACAGCTGCCTCTGGAAGGCTTGGTGCGATGCTATAAGGCTCTTGGCATGGAGGAACAAGCCCTACAATATGAGGAAGAGCATCGCAAGCTGGAGCAAGAATAACTGGACGAATAGACGATACCATGCTACAATTTGAAGTTGAGCATTACAGCTAATAAACTGTGAGAAAGGCAGATTATATATGAAGTGGGAAGATAATGTACGGAAGGTGGTTCCCTATAAAGCGGGAGAACAGCCAAACAAAGCAAATATGATTAAACTGAATACCAATGAGTGTCCCTATCCCCCGGCACCGGGCGTGAGACGTCTGGCAGAGGAGATGGACTATGACAGATTAAGATTGTACCCCGATACAGACAGCACTGTGCTGGTAAAGGAACTGGCAGATTACTATGGGGTGAAACCGGAGCAGGTATTTGTAGGTGTAGGTTCCGATGATGTATTGGCTACCGCCTTTGTGACCTTTTTTGATTCCGGCAGACCGATCTTGTTCCCGGATGTAACCTATTCCTTTTATGATGTATGGGCAGATTTGTACCGGATTCCTTACAAGACCTGTCCATTGAAGGAGGACTGGCATTTGGACCCGGCAGATTATAAGCAGGAGAATGGCGGTATCATATTTCCCAATCCCAATGCGCCTACCGGTCTAATGGAGGATTTGTCCGTAGTGCGGGAGATTCTGGACGCCAATCGGGATGTAGTGGTGATTGTGGATGAGGCTTATGTGGACTTCGGTGGTATCAGTTGCCTGCCTCTTTTGGAGGAGTATGACAATCTGTTGGTGGTACAGACCTTCTCCAAATCCCGCTCCATGGCAGGACTGCGTATCGGCTTCTGCATTGGCAGTGAGAAGATGATTAAGTACTTAAATGATGTGAAATTCTCCATCAATTCCTATACCATGAACATGACCTCCCAGGTGCTGGCCGTGGAGGCTGTAAGGGATGATGCTTATTTTAAGGCTACTACCCGGAAGATTATTAATACCAGAGAGCGTGTGAAGGCAGAGCTTACCGCGCTGGGCTTTACTTTCCCGGATTCCAAAGCAAACTTTATTTTTGCCAGCCATAAATCAGTACCTGCCAAGGATAGTTTTGAAGCATTGCGGGAGCAGGATATTTATGTGCGTT
>JAFUKS010000097.1 GCA_017473445.1 Lachnospiraceae bacterium | reverse complement strand
TAATCATCGGCCTTGGAGTAGTGTTTATTGACATTGTCTTTTATAGCATGGACATTGCTTACACCTGCAATATGTCCTGCAAAGACTGCTCCCTAATTTTGATAAACCATGTCTGCTGACATAGATATTCCTACGGAGCATGACAAGTGAAGTGTCCATACCGTTGTCTTAGCAAACGCATATGTCACAAGGACATTCGACATGGAGGTCGAATGAGCACAAGGAGTACATGGATGTACTCTTTGTGCGTGCCTGTCCCTTGTGCTATTCTCCATAGCGTTTGCTTAGACAACTGATGGCACGGAACGTATGCCCGTGGGAATATCTATGTTACAGACATGGTGTCAAATTCCCCAATCAGTCTTTGCAGGACCTACAGCAGGCGTGCAATGTTCATCGCGTAAAAGACAATGTCCCTTACCCCAAGGCTCGATGGTTGAAAAACTATCCAAGACAGTACGATGAACCCCAATGGAAGGAGGTGGCAGGGGCGACATGGCCGGTGGCGGAGGCAGGAGTCCGGAGAGCAGGCAGTGGGTATGGTGGTGCCGGAAGGAGTAGGGCAGATAAAAAGCTCAAAGCAGGAGGATGAGAAAAGCTCCGAAAGGCATAAGCCTTCCGGAGCTTTATAGGCACTTGGCCGGATTATTTGGTTAATAAGAGCATGATATCATTGGTGCGGGCAATGAATTTGCTCATGGCATCGGGCTCTAGGGGAGCATGCTGCAGCTTTGCCAGGTCGTAGAGCTGCTCACAAATCATTTGCGTATTTTCGCCCTCCTGATGCTCGGTGACATACTCTACCAAAGGATGGTTGGCATTCAGTACCAGGGTCTCGCCCTCACCGCCGAAGGCCCCCATGTCCATACCGGGCATTGCGTACATCTTCATCATATCCTGCATACGTCTGGTTTCCTCGGATAAAGTGATGACAGATGCTACCTTTTTGTTTTTCAGTTTCTCTACCTTTACTGCCAGCTTGTCATTCTTTAAAGCCTTTTGTATCAGCTTACCAATAGAATCGGACAGCACTTCCAGTTCCTTCTCTGCCTTTTTGGAGGTCTTGGACTTCATGGTATCGGTCACATCTGCATCAATTCTCTGGAATTTGATACCCTCATTCTTGGACTCCAGCTGGGAAATAAAAGGCTGGTCTATATTGTGGGTAAGAATCACCGCATCCATCTTAGCCTGACGGAACATGCTGATATACTGGCCCTGCTGTTTCTCATCGGTGACATAGTAAATGGTCTTTTCCTTTTGCTCCTCAGTACTATCCGCTTCACCGCTCTCATCTACGATTTCCGCTTCAACAGCTTCGCCATTTTCATCCACAGCATTTTCCTCTGTGTCAATGGGCTTTACCTCCAGGCATTCAGGGAGAGTCATATATTTGCCGTCCAGATTCTTGAACAGGATGTAATCGTTCATCTTCTCGCAGAACTTATCATCCTTCAGGCAACCGAATTTGATAAAGGGACTAATATCATCCCAGTATTTCTCATACTCTTCCTTCTCAGTCTTGCACATACCGGCCAGCTTGTCAGCCACCTTCTTGGTAATATACTCTGATATTTTCTTTACAAATCCGTCATTCTGCAGTGTGCTTCTGGATACATTCAAGGGCAGGTCCGGACAATCAATTACACCCTTTAATAAAAGCAGGAACTCAGGAATGACTTCCTTGAGATTATCTGCAATAAATACTTGAGTATTGTAAAGCTGAATGGTGCCTTCGATGGATTCGTACTCTGTATTAATCTTGGGGAAGTACAAAATGCCCTTTAAATTAAAAGGATAATCCATATTTAAATGAATCCAGAACAGAGGCTCCTTGTAGTCCTGGAATACCTGACGGTAGAATGCTAAATACTCCTCTTTGGAGCAATCCTTAGCAGCCTTAGTCCACAGAGGCTGGGTCTCATTCATCTTCTCCGGACGCTTACGTATCTTTAATTTCTCTTCGCCGGACTCTTCGCCCTCTTTTGCTTCAGGATGAATCTCCTCTACCACCACATCATCAGCCAGTTTCTCATCCACTGTAATAATCTGTGTTTCTGTGGTATTTGCCTTAGATAAATAAATCTCCGTGGGCATGAACGAACAGTATTTCTTAATCACTTCACGAGCCTTATACTCATTGCAAAACTCCAGTACATCTTCATTTACGAACAGTGTAATAGAAGTACCTACGGTAATCTTGTCTCCATCCTCCATGGAATATTCCGTACCACCGTCACATTCCCAATGTACTGCCTTGGCACCGGTCTGATAGGACAAGGTGTCAATATGCACCTCATCTGCCACCATAAATGCAGAATAGAATCCCAGACCGAAATGACCGATAATCTGGTCTGCATTGCTCTTGTCCTTATATTTCTCGATGAAATCCGTTGCACCGGAAAAAGCAATCTGATTGATGTATTCATTCACTTCGTCGGCAGTCATACCCAAACCGTTGTCGGTGATGGTAATGGTCTTATTCTCCGGATTTACCACCACATCAATACGAGGCTTATATCCCTCGGGCAAGGTATACTCTCCCATCATATCCAGCTTCTTTAGCTTGGTGATCGCATCACAACCATTAGAGAGTAGCTCTCTGTAGAAAATGTCATGGTCTGAATACAACCACTTTTTAATAATGGGAAAAATGTTTTCACTGTTAATGGACAGGCTTCCGTTCTTTGCTGCCATATCTTCACTTCCTTTTCTTCATTTTCATTGCGAAATACTTTCTTTTCGCTTTCCTCATTTAGTTTATAACCCCCTTCGTCATAAGTCAATACAAAAATTAGCACTCATTTAATCCGAGTGCTAACAAACTTGAAAAAGGCCCGAATTTTCGGGCCTTTCCACATTTCTAAACTTTTTCTAAAATACTTTTGGGCCAAGCACGGGAGCTGTTTGCTTAAAGACTGTGCGCCCGGTCCTCCACATTTTTCTTGAAATTCTGTACCACATGATTGTATTCCTCATCCATATAACGGGAGGTAATCAAAAAATCTGCTGTTGCCTTATTATTTGCAATAGGAATATCGTATACCTGGGCTATTCTAAGCAATGCTTTCACGTCCGGGTCATGGGGCTGGGCAGTCAACGGATCCGAAAAGAAAATAATGAAATCCACCCTTCCTTCTACTACCTTGGCGCCAATCTGCTGATCGCCTCCCAAGGGGCCGGAGTTGTATCCCCTTACCGGAAGTCCGGTATGCTCAGTAATCATCTTTGCTGTGGTTCCGGTACCGCAAAGAAAATGCTTCTTCAATATCTCCTCATTGGTTTTACACCAGTCTATCAGTTCTCTTTTCATATTATCATGAGCAATCAGTGCAATATTTTTTTGCTTGCCGATAGTCAATGTAATCATATCCTGTGCCATAATCTTCTGCCTTTCTACTGCGCATTTTCTGCTAAATATTTATTATAAATTACAAAAAAGTCTGAGGTGGATACTTCCTGATTCCGAATCAACTGAATCTTTTCCCAAAGATTCTGATTTAATTTCCGGGCCAGGGATGCCACAAAGGTATCATATTCCTGTCCAAAGGCCTCATTTCTTCTTTGCTCTACAATTTTCAGTTTGTTTTGGTCCGTCTCTTCTCTATCCAGCGTATTAAGACATTTGATAATATAGAAACCCTGTTCCGTTTCTATTACCTGACTGACCTCACCGGTAGCCAATTGAAATGCCACATCCTCCAGTGCTGTTTCCAGCTCTCCCTTTCCGAAAGTAATGGTGATGGTATCCCCGTCACTATACTTAGATGCCAGCTGTTCAAAATCTTGCACTCCTTCAGCCGCCATTTCTCTCACTTCCACTGCATCCTCATAAAGTTCCTGCCGTTCCCGATCAGATAAGGGAATCCGATTTCCGTCCCCATCCTCCAGGTAATCCCGCATCCAAATATGCTGAACTGTGATGCGCCGTGCTTCATCATCACTGATTTCCGGATTTACATCCGCAATAATATGATGGTATACCTTATTGGCCAATAGATATTCCCGATACATTTGGGCAATAATCTCCTGATTTACCCCCAAAAGCTCCTGCTCTGTGGCATTCAGTGAACCATAATATTCCTCTGCTGCTTTTTCAACCAGTTGTTCTTCTGTATCGGTCAGAGAAATTTCCTTTTTTTCTGCCAACAGATACATGGATTTAATCTGGGCCACTTCTGCCAATACCGTTTCCTTTATATTTTCCTCCAGGTCTACCCCATCCAAGCTTACACTCCAAATATCGCTACCGTATACCTGCTCATACTGGTTCTGGGTAGTAGTTAAATACACCATCAGTTCCGGTAGACTACAGACTTCATCATCAATGCGGAACACATCCTCTTTCCCCAGACCGGTGGTAAAAACCACTCTGGTATCACTAAACTTCCACTCTTTCCCACAGCCTGCCAGCATCAACATACAACCGGCCAGTAACACTGCCAGGAATCCTCTTTTCTTATATTTCATATGCCTTTAATCCAATACACCCACGCATGTAGCATACGTGGGTGTGTAAAAATCATGTTTACTCGATAACGTGAATCCATCCCTTGGGAGCTTCAATCTTGCCCATCTGGATGCCGGTTAAGGTCTCATACAACTTCTTGGTAGTAGGACCCATCTCGCCCATACCGCTGGCCATACAAATCTCCTTACCATGGTCTACAATCTTACCTACAGGGGAAATAACTGCCGCAGTACCGCAAAGACCACATTCTGCCATATCCTTCAGCTCGTCCAAATATACTTCTCTCTCCTCTACCTTCAGACCCAGATACTCCTGTGCCACATACAGCAGGGAACGACGGGTAATGGAAGGAAGGATGGTACCTGACTTAGGCGTTACTACCACATTATCCTTGGTTACAAACAAGAAGTTAGCACCACCGGTCTCCTCAACCTTGGTACGTGTCTTGGAATCCAGATACATATTTTCGTCAAAGCCTTCGTGATGTGCCGTAACAATCGCATGTAAGCTCATTGCATAATTCAGACCAGCCTTAATATGACCGGTACCATTGGGTGCTGCACGGTCAAAATCACTTACCTTTAAGGTCAGAGGCTTTGCACCACCCTTAAAATAAGGTCCCACAGGAGTACAAAGAATACGGAACTGATACTCATCAGCAGGCTTTACACCGATAACAGGGTTACTACCAAACATATAGGGTCTTAAATATAAAGTAGCACCGCTGCCAAAAGGAGGTACATATGCTGCATTTGCCTTTACCACCTGTGTCACTGCATCAATAAATCTATCCTTAGGGAATATGGGCATCTCCAATCTGGCTGCAGAATCCATCATACGCTCTGCGTTCAAATCAGGACGGAAGGTCACAATACGACCATCCTCGGTGGTGTATGCCTTCAGACCCTCAAATACAGTTTGTGCATACTGCAGTACACCTGCGCACTCATTCAGAACCACATTAGGATCCTCAGTCAGGACACCCTCATCCCATGCTCCGTCCTTATAATTGGATACAGATCTTTTGTCAGTCTGGATGTATCCAAAGCCCAGATTGCTCCAATCGATGTTTTTCTTTTCCATTGGTTTCTACCTTCTTTCTTGGATTTGTGCAAAATAACTTGAAAATATTATTATACTTTTAAGTTCAAAAGTCAATCACTTTTCCGATTTAATTCGATAAATTCGGCTTTCTTTCATATCGTAAGAATTCATATGCAATATCAAAATAGGTTTGCTCGTCACTGTCAGCCGTAATCACCCACTCCTCATCCTTGTCAAGATTAGGGAAATAGGTATCCGCCTCATAAGAATAATCAATCTTGGTCACATGAGCCACATCGCAGTAAGGAAGCATCTGGCGGTAAATACTCTCTCCTCCAATGATATACACATCTTCACTGTCATACTGCTTTAACTGTTCCAGAAGTTCCTCCACAGAGTGCACCACAAGAGCGTCCTTCACCTTAAAATTGGGGTCCTTGGATAATATAATATTGGTACGATTCTTTAAGGGCAGGCCCTGTGGAAAGGTGGACAGGGTCTTGCGTCCCAGTACCACCACCTTACCGGTGGTCTCCTCCCGGAAATGCTTCTGATCATTGGGAATGCTGATAAGCAGCTGGTTCTTATTTCCAATGGCCCAATTATTATCTACCGCTACAATTAAATTCATGTATTCAACCTCTTTCCGGTAATTTAAATAGCAATGGGAATATCCTTGATTTCCTCGCCATACTGATAATCGATGAGCTTCACATCATCTCTGGTAAACTGGTAAAAATCCTTAATATCAGGATTCAGCCAGAACTTGGGAGCCGGCAGGGGTTCTCTGGTAATCAGCTCCTTGATAATAGGCACATGGCGGTCATAAATATGGGCATCTGCAATCACATGCATAAATTCACCCACATACATATCGCAAACCTGTGCCAGCATGTGTACCAGTACTGCATACTGGACCACATTCCAGTTATTGGCTGCCAGTACATCCTGGGAACGCTGATTTAAAATGGCATTCAAAGTCAGCTTATCTTCCCCGGGTCTCTGGGTCACATTGAAGGTCATACTGTAAGCACAGGGAGACAGATTCATCTCGTGCAAATCCTGATGTACGTAAATATTCGTCATAATACGACGGCTGAAGGGATTGTTTTTCAAATCATAAATGACCCTGTCCACCTGGTCCATCATACCTTCCTTGTACTGATGTTTCACTCCCATCTGATATCCGTATGCTTTGCCTATGGAGCCGTTCTCATCTGCCCAGGCATCCCAAATATGACTATGAAGCCAGTTCACATTATTGTTTTTTTGCTGCCAAATCCACAGCATCTCCTCTGTAGCAGACTTAATAGCTGTTCTCCGCAGGGTAATGACCGGAAATTCCTTTCGCAAATCATAACGGTTTACCACACCAAATTTCTTAATGGTATAAGCCTGACTACCATCCGGCCAGTGAGGCCGCACCTTTTCTCCCTCAGTACTGGTGCCATTCTCTAATATATCCTTACACATTTCAATGAATGTCTTATCCGCTAAACTCATATCTTCTTATCCTCTCACTATATTCGGGAAAATTGGGGACCGCAGGTTCCAAAGTCTCATCGCAAACTTTATGCGTAGCATAAATTTGCATAGGAAATGTTTACATTTCCTATTCTATTCCCACTTATCACAGATGGAATTAATCTGGTCCGCCATCTTAGCCATGTCCTTATTAGCCAGCCCGTCGCTCTTGGAAATCAATGCCACCAGTCTCTGACCTGCTGCCACCAGACGTGCATAGACACCGGTGGGTTGCTTGGTCTTCTTCTTGATATAAACCGGCTGTGCCTCGTATTCCAGCTTTCCGCTGGTCAAGTCAAAGATGGTCCCGCTATAGGGTGCATAGGCTCTCTGACCATGCTCCACCTGTAAGCATTCTGCAAAAGCTGTACATACCGCATCCTCGCCATGAACGACAAAGACCTTCCGGGGTTTTTCTTCAAAGGCTGTTATCCACTCAATCAAGCCATCCTTGTCCGCATGGCCGCTCATGCCCGTAAGAGTCTTAATCTGGGCCCGCACCTCGATGGGTTCCCCAAAAAGCTTTACCTCCTGAGCTCCCTCTACCAATACTCTTCCCAGAGTACCGATGGATTGGTAGCCCACAAATAGGATGGTACTTTCCGGTCTCCACAAATTGTGTTTCAAATGATGCCGGATACGTCCTGCTTCACACATGCCGGAAGCAGACAAAATGACCTTAGGGTCATCATCAAAGTTAATGGCCTTGGACTCGTCACTGGTAATACTCAGTTTCAGTCCGGCAAAGGAAATGGGATTGATTCCTTCCTTCACATATTGCATGGCCTCTTCATCAAAACATTCATAACGATTTTCGGTGAATACACCTGTCGCTTCCACTGCCATGGGACTATCCACATATACGGTAAAGTTCTCATGTCCCTTTACCAGACGGTTTACCTTTATCTGGCGCAGGAAATACAGCATCTCCTGGGTCCTTCCCACAGCAAAGGAGGGAATCACCACATTACCCCCTCGATCAAAGGTTTCCTGCAATATCTTGGTCAATTCACCCACATAATCAGGGCGTGTAGCAGAATGAAGTCTGTCACCATAGGTAGACTCCATAACCACATAATCCGCCGTAGCAGTAGGCTGAGGGTCCCTAAGCAGTGGCTGGTTTTTGTTGCCGATATCGCCTGAAAACACAATCTTTTTGGTGATATTTCCCTCAGTCAGCCACACTTCAATACTGGAGGACCCCAGCAAATGTCCGATATCGGTAAACCGGATTTTTACACCCTCACAAACTTCAATCTCTTTATTATAGTCACAGGGCACAATTCGCTTGATTATTCCCTCTGCATCCTGCATATCAAACAAGGGCACTGCTGCACTCACCTTGGAGCTTCGTTTTGCCTTACGATTTTTCCACTCTGCCTCCTGCATCTGAATGTGGGCACAATCCCGAAGCATAATGCTGCACAAATCTGCAGTAGCCTCTGTCATAAATACCTGACCACGAAATCCTCTGGCATATAAAAGAGGCAAATATCCGGAATGGTCCACATGGGCATGGGTCAAAAACACATAATCAATCAACGACTCATTCACCGGCAAAGGTTCATTCTCCAGTACATCTACCCCCTGCTGCATACCATAATCCACCAGGATATGCTTATCTCCCACCTGCAAGTAATGACAGCTTCCGGTAACCTCATGATCTGCACCAATAAATATCAATTTCATACACAATCCCTCCAACCCTTATTTTAATGCATTGGCTGTCTCGTAGAAATGATAGTACATCCCTCTACGTGCCAATAATTCCTCATGATTGCCTTCCTCCACAATCCCTTCCTCTGTCAGCACCAGAATCCGGTCCGAATTACGGATACTGGATAATCTGTGTGCTATGGTAAGAGTGGTGCGTCCCTCAGACAATTTTGCCAGAGACTGAGCCACCGCAAATTCACTTTCATTATCTAAGGCCGAAGTAGCCTCATCCAAAATAATCAGAGGCGGATTCTTCAAAAATACTCTGGCAATGCTAATGCGCTGTTTTTGTCCGCCGGAAAGCTTCACGCCCCGTTCTCCCACATAAGTATCATATCCATCCTTTAAAGCTGATATGAATTCATGGGCCCCGGCACGGGTCGCTGCTTCCACAACCTCCTCCCGGGTAGCACCGGGACGACCGTAGGAAATATTTTCATAAATCGTACCGGAAAAGAGATACACATCCTGCTGTACCATACCGATACTTCCTCTCAAACTCTTTAAAGTATAATGACGCACATCCTGTCCATCCAAGGTAATGCGCCCCTTTTGTACATCATAAAATCGGGGAATCAGATTGCACAGAGTGGTCTTGCCCCCACCGGAGGGCCCCACTATAGCGACCTTCTCGCCTGCTTTAATCTGTAAATTCAGATTGTGGAATACCTGATTGTGATCATCAGGGTATTCAAAGCTTACATCCTCAAAGCATATATTTCCACGGGGATTGACCAGTTCTATCGCATCCTCTTCATCAAAAATTTCTATATCCGCATCCATAATCTGCAGAAAACGCTCAATACCGGTCATACCTCTCTGGAACTGCTCCGCAAACTCAATAATACGACGTATCGTAGCAATCAAAGTGGATACATACAGCATATACGCTACCAGATCACCCGGGTCAATGGCCCCCTTTACCATAAAAGCACCACCTACCACCAGCACAAGCACATACATCAAGCCGTCAAAGGCTTTTACCGTGGTGTGAAAGGCCGCCATAAACCGATAGGTAAGCTTCTTGATATCCAAAAAAGTACTATTATCCTGTTCAAACTTAAGATTCTCTAAATCTTCATTGGTAAATGCCTTTACCACCTTATGTCCCAGCAAACTATCCTCTATACGGGCATTTAATTCACCGATTTGACCACGTTGCTTGCGAAAAGCACTTCGTAATTTCAGATTAAAGGGCAGGCATACTCCCATCATCAAGGGGACACATAAGAAAATAATCAAAGTCAGTGGCAAATTGATGGTAGCCAATATAATAAAGGATATTACCGCCTTAATGCCTGCTATAAAAAACTCCTCCGGACAATGATGTGCAAACTCCGTCACATCAAACAAATCATTGGTGATACGGCCCATAATCTGTCCCACCTTGGTATTGTTGTAATAGGTATCGGAAAGCCGTTGCAAATGATTGTATGCATCCCGACGCATATCCGTCTCAATCCAACAGCCCATGACATGCCCTGTATTGGCCATATAATAGCCCGCAATGCAATCTACAATCCGAAGTACGAAATATAATATTCCCAATGCAGCAATGGTTTTCACTGAAAGGGATGCCAAATCCCGAATTCCTTCATTGGTAATGTATCTCATAATCAAGGGCAGTATCAACTCACAGCCCGTGGTCAGCGCCGCACATAACAAATCACAAAGCATCGTGCCCTTATATTTCCACAAATAGGGAAAAAACCTGCCCAGCAGCTCTCCCATTCTATATCTGCGTTTTTCTGTAGTATCCTGTATTGCTGCCTCTGTCCTCTTTTTTGTTCTATTCATCCGGTCTCAAACTCCTATGCTGCCAAACCATCTCATCATTCTTATTTTAGTATGTATTTCCCCTTACTGCAAGCACTTTCCCCAAGTTCTTCAGCTTCACTTTGCATGTATTGCTGTGTTTGTTTTAATTATTTATACATTTTATTCAAAAAAGCTAAAATAAGGTGTTGACAATTTCAAATTCCTATTGTATATTATTATTTGTCCAAAAGACATGCGCGAGTGGCTCAGCGGTGGAGCACCTCCTTGCCAAGGAGGGGGTCGCGGGTTCGATCCCCGTCTCGCGCTTTTTTCATGCCAAAAAGGATGATACAAAAGTATCATCCTTTTTTTGAACCCAATCCCGAGTTCCTCATATTTACAACCATCCGGGGTGCAGGAGCAATCTGCCACATCCTATCCCCAACCTTACTCTTCCGCCGGAAACCAACACTCTTTTCCCCTTGAAATCAATATTCATTTCTTGCCCTTTGTTGTAAAAAAATAGACATGATATAACATCATGTCTATTTCCAAATAACAACTTAATCCTCGTAAGGCTTCATGGGAATAATATTGCCCTCTGCGTCGTACTGGAGCTCTCTGAACTTTACGCAACGCTTATGGTTCACACCACCGGACATGGAGCTGTCATGATAAAACAGATACCATTTACCCTTGAACTCTACAATAGAGTGATGGGTGGTCCAGCCGATTACAGGATCCAAAATTTTTCCTTTGTAGGTAAAGGGACCCTTAGGGGAATCGCCTACTGCATATACCAGCATATGGGTAGTACCGGTGGAATAGGACAAATAGTATTTGCCATTATACTTATGCATCCAAGGACCTTCAAAATATCTTCTGTCCTCGTCACCGGCTGTGATAGGCTTACCATCCTCATCTAAAATCTGAATCTCCAAAGGAATCTCCTTCAGGGACAACATATCGTCACTAAGCTGTGCTACTCTGGGTCCGATTGCAGGAGCATCTGCTGCGGGCTCTACAAAGTCATTCACATAGCTGTTGGTCTGCCACTTCTCCAGCTGGCCGCCCCAAAGACCACCGAAATAGATATATGCCTGGCCGTCATCATCAACCAATACAGCAGGGTCAATACTGAAGCTGCCTAAAATATGGCTCTCCTGGGGTACAAAAGGACCCTCAGGTCTCTTGCTGGTAGCTACGCCCAGTCTGAAGATGCCATCCTTATCTCTTGCAGGGAAATACAAATAGTATGTATCATTCTTAAATGCTGCATCGGGAGCCCACATCTGACCGCTTACCCATGGAACATCCTTCATATGAAGAGCTTCACCGTGGTCCACGCAGGGAGCATCCACATCATCCATGGACAGAATATGATAATCTTCCATCTTGTACTGATCGCCGTTGTCATTGTCCTCGCCATCATGCTCTAAATCATGAGAAGGATAGATATACAGCTTACCCTCAAATACATGAGCGGAAGGATCTGCTGTGTAAATATGTGTTACTAAAGGTTCATTCTGTTTTGCCATAAAGCACCCCCGTATTTTCTAAATCTTTCTCTCCTATTTTAGCAAAAAATGAAGTTATGTCAACACCCGGAAATCTTCTTTCTGTAGATACATGCTTTTATTTTCTATTTTCGACCTCATTCCCTTCTATTCTTCTGGTCCGAAAATGACTCCTGCGATATTCCTTGGGCGTCATCTGCATATATTTTTTAAATACTTCTATAAAATGACTTTCCGAACTAAAGCACAAATAATTGGTGATTTCTGCTATGGAATATTCCGAATAAGCCAACATATTCCCGGCAGCATCTATTTTCTTTTCCAGTATGTATCCGGTAACGGTGCTCCCCACCTCTTTATGGAACAATTTAGATAAATAGGAAGGACTCAGTCCTACCGCATCTGCCAATTCTTCTAGCTTAATTTTGGTATGTAAATTATCATAAATATAATCGATGCATTGCATAACAGGCTTTGAAAAGCGCATTTTCTTTAAAAGCTTCTGCATTCTCTCCGCATATGCTTCCACCAATTCCTGATGAATCGCATGTATCTGAGCCTCAGTGATACAGGCATCCACCCGTAAGATGTAGATATCACTCAAATTATAAGCCTCTTCCATTTCCAGACCACCTTCTATGCAATATCTGGTAATAAAAGCTATGGTAATAATCAAATGATATTTCAAATTCCGCAGCTTATCATGGCTCAAAATACCTAACCCATCTGCATTTAGGGGTTGAAACAGACGCATTGCCTCTTGCCTGTCTCCCCTTTGAATACTTCGATAAAAGGCCATTTCTCTGTCGTAGGACAAATGCTGAATCATGTATTCCCGGTTTAGAAATTCCTTGTGGGTTAACGCTCTCTTCATATCCATGCTATGCACCTCCCTTTCTACACAAATTATAGCAATATTTTACTACAATTGCACACAAATCTGCTATAAAAGATAATATTTTGATATTATCGTAAATCTGAATCACATAAAATAAAGCCAGTAAAAACCTATATTCTCTCAAAGCCTGTTAATCGGAAAGGAGTCTTATATGAAAGTGTGGAAAGGATTTCAGAAAGGTGTTAATCTGGGGGGCTGGATGTCCCAATGTGATTACAGCAAAGAACGTCTGGTAAATTTCATTCAAAGAGAAGACATTGAACGGATTGCCTCCTGGGGCGTGGATCATGTACGACTTCCTATTGATTTTAACATACTGGAAAATGCAGACGGCAGTTACAAGGAGAATGGCTTTTTTTATATCAACAATGCCATTCATATGTGCTTTGATAATGATTTAAATGTGGTGCTGGATTTGCACAAAACAGCAGGTTTTTCCTTTGATTTCGGCGAGCAGGAAGCCGGCTTCTTTGATAATCCGGCCCTTCAGGAACGTTTTTACCGTCTTTGGGAGCAGCTGGCTGAACGATATGGTAAATACCCCGACCGGATAGCCTTTGAATTATTAAATGAAGTAACCGAAGAAACCTTTATTGACGCATGGAACCGGATTTCTCATGAATGTATCCGCCGCATCCGCGCCTTTGCTCCTGATACTGTAATTCTGGTAGGCAGCTACTATAATAACAGTGCTACCACAGTATCTGCACTGGCTGCACCCTATGACGACAAAATCGTATTCAATTTTCATTGCTATGAACCCTTAAAGTTTACCCATCAGGGTGCCACCTGGACACCGGCCATCAATCCCGATGAACGTATTTCTTTTGAGGAAAGTAATATTACCACTGAGTACTTCGAGGAGCTGTTTGCCTCCGCCATCGAAGCTGCACAAAAAAATAATACCCTCCTTTACTGTGGTGAATATGGTGTTATCGACCGGGTATCTCCGGAAGACACCTTGAAATGGTATCAAACCATTCATGCAGTTCTGGATAAATACCATATCGGACGAAGTGCCTGGAGTTATAAGGAAATGGACTTCGGTCTTTCCGATAACAGATTAAACGGCATCATCCGGGAGCTTATCAAGGTTCTATAATTTACAACCTCCCTAATTTAATAAAAAATGCACCTGCAATATTTGCCGCCAATCCCTCTTTATTGCAGAGACCTCAGACAAATACTCCCCATTGCAGGTGCAGTTTTTATATTCTTTTTTATTTTAGTTTCTCCTCTTTCAGTTCTTTTTCCCAACAATAATCACATGATTGCTGGCTCCCAAAAGGGATTCCTCACGACAAATGCGATACTGGTACTCACACCAGATTTTAAATTCCTCCTCAGACCATTTATCTACCTTTTCTGCAAATAGCGGTGTCAAACCGTCCTGCGCAAAATGGTCCACAATCTCCACCTCATACTGTCGGTACAATTGCTCCATTTCCCTTTTGGTAGCATAATAGGTATCTGTACAAAAGCATTTTTCATCCTCATGATGAAGTACCCCCGTTTCCGTAATTT
>JAFUKS010000096.1 GCA_017473445.1 Lachnospiraceae bacterium | reverse complement strand
TTATTATATATCACCAGCTGAGGGATACCGGCTGCTTCCAATTCCTTCAATGTCTCCAGTGTAACCTCCATATGCTGCTTATGATTCTCGTCAGAAAAATCCACCACATGCACCAGCAAGTCTGCATAACGCACTTCTTCCAGTGTGGAACGGAAGGCTTTTACCAGACCATGGGGTAATTTATCGATAAATCCAACAGTATCAACCAAAAAGAAGGGTTGGTTCCTTCCGTTATCAATCCGTCTGACACTGGTTTCCAGTGTTGCAAAGAGCATATTTTTCTCCAACACCTTCTTTTCTTCCCCATCCCCATAGTACTCCACCATTTGATTTAATAGGGTAGATTTACCTGCGTTGGTGTAACCAACCAATGCCACCTGGGGGATTCCCGAACGGTCTCTTTTCCCCCGCTGTGTTATTCTGTTACCTGCAATTTGCTCCAATTCCTTGCGCAGTTCTGCAATGCGATGTTCAATCCGGCGTCTGTCCAACTCCAGCTTCTTTTCACCGGCGCCCTTGTTACTCATACTGCCGCTACCACCACCCTGACGGCTCAGGGACTCGTGTAATCCCACCAAGCGTGGCAACATATATTGTAATCTGGCTGTCTCCACTTGCAATTTTGCTTCTCTGGTCTGGGCCCGGATTGCAAATATTTCTAATATTAAATTCGTTCTGTCAGAAATGGGCATATCCAATTCTCTTACCAAATTTCGTATCTGGGAGGGAGATAATGCATTGTCAAAAATAATTTCATTGGCACCGCATTCGCTCGCGTATTCTTTTACCTCACGGATTTTACCCGTTCCGATATATAAGCTCTTATTGGGCATATCTAGCTTCTGGGTAATAATACCCACCACCTTCTTGCCTGCGGCTTCTGCCAAGTTCTTCAATTCCTCCATGGAATGCTCAAAATCTTCCGTTGTCCGATGGACAGTCTCTGTGTCTACCCCCACCAAAAGCACTTGATCCTGATATTCTAAAATCTGTTCTTCCATATAACACTTCCTACCTTACGTGGTTTCCAATTCAAACCAGAAACACACACCATCTGCATAATTTTCTACACCATACTCTTGATTCATGGACTCCATAATCGCCTTTACAATGGATAGCCCCACACCACTGCCTCCATATTCACGGGTCCTTGCTTTGTCCACCTTATAAAACTTCTCCCATATATGTGGAATAGCTTCCTCCGGAATCGGTTCTCCTGTATTAAATACAGATACTCTTACCCGGCCGTCTTTTATTTCTATCTTTACATCCAACATCCTTTCTCCGGTACAATGATGCATCCCATTGGTAAAATAATTGTTAAACACTTCTTCTACCTTAAATTCATCCGCCCATACGTATATCGGTTCATATTCCGGCATATGAACCGTGATATTATTTTGCTGTGCCAGCAATCCTGCCGACTGTAAATAAGTACTGATAAGTGCCACAATATCAAATCTCTCCATTGATACCACATCATTTCCAAATTCCAATTGATTTAAAGTCAGTAATTTTTGTACCATATGATTCATCTTGCTTGCCTCATCTACAATCACATCACAATAGTAATCCCGACTTTCCTTATCCTCGCTAATCCCTTCCTTGAGCCCTTCCGCATAGCCCTGAATCAAAGCAATGGGGGTCTTTAATTCATGGGATACATTGGAAAGAAATTCCTTACGCATTTCATCAATTTGTTCTTTTTTCTCAATATCATGCTTCAATTCATTATTTGCCGTTTTTAGATCAGATATGGTTTTCTCCAAGGACTGGGATAACATATTAATATTGTGTCCCAACATATCTATTTCATTATTGGTACCGCCACGATATTGGGCTTCAAAATCAAATTCCACCATTCGCTTGGAAATATTACTCAACTCTAAAATAGGCTTCGTGATTTTACGGGAAACCAACCAAATAATAATACCCCCCGCTATGGCACAAGCAAGACCTACATAGGCAAAAAAACGGTTGGCCAAAGCAGCACTCTCCCGAATACTCTCTAAGGGTGTCTGCATGATAAAGGAAATGCCCGTATCCAGGCGACCATACATTTCCAGATATTCCTTTCCCTTGATACCCGTTCTCTGGACAGTATAATATTCATTCTGCTCTAATATCTTAATCACATCATCCCGGAAGCCAAAAATATAATCCAGCAAACGATACTCTAATTGACGTCCGCCATTGACGGATTCAAATACTGTTTTGGAATTGGAATTTACAATATAAATGGTTACATTATTGGTACTGCACACCTGATCCAATTGTTGCCGAAAGTTTTCTTGATTATAGCTATCGCTCCGAGCCGCAGCACTAATGGTTTGATAGGCATCGTAAAGTACGTCCGTCTTACTTTTTAAATAAAACTGTCCCAGCCACAGATTATTAATCAGTAAGCAAAGCACTACCGTACCGGCCATTAATCCTATAAATATCAATGCAAATTGGTTGCGAATGGATTTCTTCATATAGGTGACTCCTTATCAAAATCACGTTTTCTACCCTCTGATTCTAACATGTTTTTTTCCCTCAAACAATATACCTGTAGGCTATTCACAAATTGTTCACCAAAAAAGGTACCCTGCCGGAATTACTCCCGGAGGGTACCTTTCTTATCTTTTGTATTCTACGAAAGCCTTAGGGCTTAGGAATCTGATTCAACTGTGCATTCAAGCCCAGCAACTGTTCCTTGGTCATGGTCACACCTGCTGTTCCCATCAGATTAGCCATACGAATCAGTGTAAAGCCTTCCATCATCTTCAGCATACCGTCATTCACTTCAAAGCCGGCTGCCTTACCACCGCTCATGCTGCCCATCACCTTTGCCATCAGTCCGCCTAAGATAACTTTGCCGCCTTCGCTTCTCATGATATCTCCCATCTTATCATTTAGTGAGAAATATCCTTCCGGAGCAGTGATATCAAACCAATTCAGGATTGCACCCTTCTCCTTCAGTCTGTATGCCTCATTGAAGGTCTCTACTTTATTGATTACACTTTTATCTCTGTAATCGCCTGCTACAGCAACCAGCTGAGACTTGCCCTCATTGGGCACCTGGAAATAGAAGAAATGCTCTTCACTCTTCTGCTTTCCTAAGCTCTTGCCGTTCACAAACAGCTCTACTTCCGGCAGATTAGAGTATACTGTAACCTTGGTCACATCCTCTACTCTGTCCACATAACGCTTACCGCAAATGTGTACAAAAGGATCGTCGGACAACCATGCTTTATAAGCATAGAAGGAATCCTTCTTGTATTTACGGTCGAAGGTAATCAGACCCTTATGGTTCTGTCCGTTCTCACCGCCTTCGTTACGGGCATCTGCACCAAAGTCAAACATATTCCATACATGGGTAGCCCACATATACTGTCTGGTAAATAACTGTTTAATCAACTCTTCATGGTAATATGCCTGATATTCTTCTGTATAATCACCCTGCTGGGGATTAGAAGTATGCCAGTTCAACGCTTCACATCCATACTCACTACATCCGATAGGAATATTGGGGAAGGTCTTATGGAAATGGTCAAACCAAGGACCATTCATAGAAGTATCCCCACCATACCATCCAAAGTAATGGTTGTAAGAAACCACATCAGGAATCTGTACATAAGGATCATTGATATCACACATGGACACACATGCAATGGTAGTCAATCTGGTAGGGTCCATCTGATGTACCAAATCATTCAAAATCCTATGATTCTCCAGCAGGTCCGCGTCGGAACCGGACATGGTAATTTCATTGGAAAGTCCCCATACCACAATACTAGGATGATTGTAATTCTGAGCCACCAATTCCTTCATCTGGGAAATCGTATTCTCTCTGCCGGTAGGCATATGCTTGGAGATATAAGGAATCTCTGCCCAGATTACCAAGCCCTTTTCATCACATAAATCATAGAAATACTGATCATGCTGGTAATGTGCCAAACGAATGGTAGTAGCTCCCATCTCACAGATAAGCTCTATATCTTCTTCATGATGCTCAGGAAGCAATGCATTACCAAAGCCCCATCTGTCCTGATGACGGGATACGCCACGTAAAGGATAACATTCACCGTTCAAGATAAAGCCCTTATCCGGGTCAATCTTAAAGGTACGGCATCCGAAACGAGCACTTACATTATCAAGCACCTGGCCGTCTGACACCAATATAACCTCTGCGTTATACAGGTAAGGATCCTTTTTACCATTCCAAAGATGAACAGCAGGAATATTGAGAATAGCCTTGGTATCCGCTACAGGAGCTTTGCTTTCAGCTACCACATTACCCTCTTTATCCTTAATGGTATATACCAGTTCCTGACCAGCCTTCGCACCGGTCAAATATACCTCTACTTCCACAGCTGCATCCGTCCCCTTTATCTCAGGGGTCACCTTCACACCGGGCGCACCATAATAGTCGAGGTCAAAATGGGACTCGCTTACTGCAATAATATTTACATCACGATACAGACCGCCGTAGAAGGTAAAATCTGCCATCTGGGGATATACGGTCTCATTGGCACTGTTGTCCACTGCCACAACAATCAAACTCTTGTCCTGTAAAGCTTCCGTCATATCCACGCGCCAGGTAGAATATCCACCATCATGATGAGCCAGCTTCTGTCCGTTTACATACACATCAGCGGAAGAATTGGCACCCTTCAGTTCCAGATAATAACGGTCTGCCCGGGGTAAATCCATCTTGTCCAGTTCCTTTGCATAATAGCAGGTTCCACGATAATAATCATTCTCGCCATCCTGCCCGTCAATATTATTCCAGGAATGAGGCAGGGTCACCCAGTCCCACATCCGGGGCATTGCGGCAGGCACTTCTGCCGCATTTTTGGTAAATGCCCATTTAAAGTTAAAATTAATAATCTGTCTCATTGATACTTAACAGTCCTTTCTCTATCCAAGTCGCCTATTTTATCAATTATTCTGCACTCTGTGCTTCGTGTTTTTCCTTCAGAGCAGCTACGTTTGCATCGACCTGTTTCTTGTGCAGAGGATACCAGAACCACAGAACCAGTGCTAACAAACCAAAACCAACGGCAGGAATCAGAGTAGAAATATTGAAAATACCGGACAATACGCTTTCTGTCTGTACCTGTCCTGCTGCTGCAGCCTCAGAATTGTAACCGATACCGGTAAGTAACCATCCGGATAAACCTGCAGCCAGAGCCTGTCCCAGCTTACGTGCAAAGGAGTACAGCGCATATACGGAACCATCCTCACGGATACCATTCTTTAATTCAGAGTAATCAATAACGTCAGTAATCAGTGCCCAGGATACCATGGAGAATACGCCCAAACCTAACCAACACAGCATCTGCAAACCACAGTATACCCAAACATTTTCAGGACGGATTACCCAGATAACAACCATTACTACTGCTGCAAACAGATTGGAAACTACGGACACCTCCGCCTTACCAAACTTGCTTGCCAAGGGCTTTGCAAAGATAGCCGCTGCAATCATACCCACCATCATCAACATGGTAGATGCGGACTGTGCTGCTGCACTATTGTAATAATCAGGATAAATGTAAGCAGCCATGTTCTGCATGGTCAACTGTGCCAAAAGCATAACGATGGAAGCTACGATAATGGAAATCAATGCACTATTAGTAAAAGCACTCTTCAGCATCTGTCCTACAGAAGGAGCCTTCTCACCACTGCTCTCAACAACTACACGCTCTGTAATCATCTTGTAGCACAGCAGATAGCATACAATCGCCAGAATTGAGAAAATACCAGCTGCTAAGGTCACCTTGGAGCCAATCAAGGTCTCTTTGACGGTACCGTCAACTAAAGTCACCTTTTCATAAGCAATCAGGGGTAAGCCAATACCGATTACCATACCTGCCAGCATACCACCCATGGTACGGAAAGTAGACAGGGATTGACGATCGCCGGGGTCTGCGGAAACAGCAGATGCCATGGAACCGTAAGGAATATTGATACCGGTATAGCAGAAGGAGCCCCACAGAATGTAAGTAATTGCCAGATAAGCAATCTTTGCCCAACCGGGAAGTCCTGACAGACCACTCTGGTACATTAAAAAGGAGGCAAACGCCACAGGAATACACATACGTATAATCCAGGGTTTGAACTTGCCATTGGAAGTAACCTTGCTACGGTCACAAATACGTCCCATTGCTACATCAGTAACTGCATCCACAAAACGTGCCAGCATCATAATGGTACCCACAACCGCTGCGGAGACACCCATTACATCAGTGTAGAACTTGGTCAGAATCATGGTGGACAAAATGAAGGTAAAATCATTACCGAAGTCACCAAACATATAGCCCAGCTTGTCACTCATGCCAAAAGGCTTCACTTGTTTTTGTGCTTTCATACAAATCCCTCTCTTTTCATAGAATTTTTGTTTTTAAGTTATTTTTATTTTAACAAAAAGGCAAAATAACTGTGAGTATTATTTTTGTATATAATCGTATTTTTTTTACTTATTCTTGATTTTTTGCAAAAATTATACGATAATTTTACTATACCTGTGTATAAGGAGATACATCCATGTTTTATGAGGCAGAACTTCATTTTTTACAACAATTTCTAAAGAATATACACATTCATTGCACCATCGAAACCACCCATACCCTTTCGGGAGCACAGATGGACCTGGGACTGCGGAGCATGCTGGGACTTGGTTCCTCCTACCCTATTTATTATGAAAAATTATCCGGCATCCTCCATGGCAACTGTATCTATCGAATAGAGGACGAATTCTATTGTAATTACTTTTTCCTGCAATTACCGGATACTTCCGAGACGACCTATATGGTTATAGGGCCTTTTCTTATTAGGGAAATCAAGCAGCCGGCGCTCTTAAAATTCTGCGAAGACTTAAACCTGCCCCCCCAATATCTTCCTACCTTTGAAAAATTCTTCTCAGCAGTACCGCTGCTGGCAGATGATACCTTATTGCTCACCCTGTTGCACACCTTTGCAGAAAAAATATGGGATGGAGCTGTCAATTTCTCCATGGAAGTACTTTCCTCCCATGAACACAATAACGAGTATATACTGCCCTCTACTGCTGCACCTGCATCGGAAATTACAGATGATTCTTTTAGTATGCAGGCTTTGGAGCATCGTTATGCAGTGGAAAATGACTTTCTCCAGGCTGTAACCCAGGGCAAGGTACACAAGGCAGAAATGTATATCAACGGACTTTCCGGTTCATATATGGAACAGCGTACCAGCGATTCCCTGCGCAACACCAAAAATTATACAATTATTATGAATACGCTACTGCGCAAGGCTGCTGAAAGAGGTTCCGTACATCCCCTACATTTGGACCGCATTTCCTCAGACTATGCCCGTAAAATAGAAATGCTTACCTCCCAGGATGCCTGCCATAAGCTTCAAAAGGAAATGGTACGTAAATACTGTCTGCTGGTAAAAAATCATTCCATGAAAAATTATTCCCTGTTAATCCAAAAAGCAATCACCCGCATTGATTCGGATTTAACCGCAGACTTAAGTTTAAAATCCATTGCTAAGCTACTGAATGTAAATCCCAGCTATCTTTCCAACCAGTTTAAAAAGGAAACCGGCAACACCCTGACGGACTATGTAAACAAAAAGAAGGTGGAGCACGCCATCTTACTGCTAAACTCCACCCCACTGCAGGTACAAACCATTGCCCAACACTGCGGCATACCTGATGTAAATTATTTCACTAAATTATTCAAAAAATATATACAAAAGACCCCCAAGGAGTACAGGGACAGCATACACAAAGGCTGAAGTGACGGTTAATCACTTCAGCCTTCTCTTTATTCATGATTCTGTAATTTCTTTGCTTCTGCTCCCAGTGTTTCCATAATCCGGGTCATCTTTTCGATGGTCTCCTGATTCCGGTTGCAACTGTTCAGCGTCTCACTGGCACTGGCCGTAACCTCCTCTGTCACTGCTGATACATTGTCAATACCGGCAATAACCTGTGCATTTGCATTGGCCACGGCACTTACTGTATGCTGCAGCTGCTCTGCCTGCTGGGATATCTCATTGGTATTGGTATGAATTTCTTTAAAGTTATCAGCTGTACGTCCCACATATTCATTCTGGAACGGTTACTTTCCAAAAGTGCTTCCATAGCCTGTGTTACTTCCTCGATGGAACGGCTGATATTGTCAATTAATCCATTGATATCAGCTGTAGCAGTATTGGTCTGGGATGCCAGATGGGAAATCTCACTTGCCACCACAGAGAAACCTCTGCCCGCCTCTCCTGCTCTGGCCGCCTCAATGCTCGCATTCAATGACAACAAAGCTGTTTGATTGGCCACGCTGGTAATCAGTCCTACAATGCTCTGCATCTGTCCTGCATTATTCTTCAATTCTTCTATTTCCCGAGTAGCTACTTCACCGGACTCCTGGGACACCTTCACCTGTGCCAGTAATTCATTCATAATGTCATTACCGGTGGCCAGATTGGATTCTGTATTTTCCAATTGCTGTACAATTTGGTTGGTAGCAGTCTCTACTTCCCTGATATAATCATTAATCTGGCTGGTGCTCTGCTGCTGTGCCGTAATCGCTTCTACCGTATCATTGGTACCGGCAGTCAGCATCTCCATGGACTCACGGGTCACATTCATAGCTGCATTCAGCCTCTCTGTCTCACCCACTGCCACTTCAATATTGTCCGTAATGGTAGCCGCTACCGCCAACGTGGTCTGTAATAATTTTTCTGACTGTTCTCTCTGTGCATCTGCCTTATGGGCATTGGCTGCTCCAATGGAAGAAACCTTCCTCAAAGCTAACACCGCAAATAAACAGTTCAATACGATACACGCAATGGTAATCTCTGCATTAGTAATCTGCTCTGCGGAAAGTCCGGTGGTCACGGCAGTCAAAATAATGTCCACGATATTAACCAAAAAGCCAAATACTCCCAGACCTAAATTCAGAGTAAAATCTTCATACACCATCAGTACAGAATAGATCACCAGTATGTAACAAAAAGTAAGTGCAGATGTGCTGGTAAGCATAATATATGCATACAGCAACGCAAATCCTCCTGCGTATATGTACCGGATGACACGGGATGCAGGACTCTTCAAATAAATCACAATTGCCAAAATAATAGGCAAAATACACAACGACGCTATAATCCCGTAGGATACAATATCCCTAGCCCCTTTCACTACCTCTAAAACATAAGCCAGTGCCAACACAATATCCATAATGGACACACCAATAATGGCAGTCATATTTCTGCTGACTTTCGCATTCTGGGGAATAGATAAATCTTTCTGTACTCTCTCCATATGGTACCTCATCTCTCTTTTGGATTCATGTAAATCATAAAAGTTTACTATGTTACCATTTTAGCATAAGAAAGTTACCTATGCAATGGGTTTGTGCGAGCAGCCGCAGGCTGCAAGGTGTTGGCAGGGCTTAGGCTACTTGCAAAGCTCAGCTCTGTCACACTCTCCCCAATGCACTCTTCTTCACATACTCCAAGTATTTTTCCTTGGCCTTTTTCTGATATAGCCTGCCGATAGCAAGCTCCTCATCATTGGTTAACCACACCTTATCATAATCCCATTTTTTCACATGATTCATATTTACCAGATAAGATTTGTGTACCCGGACCACCGCCATTGTGGCCAAACGCTCCTCCCACATCTTTAAACTGCAATTGACCAGGGTCTTCCCACTCTGCTCTGCCAAATAAGTATAATTCCCATTGGCCTGCCAATAATATATCTGCTCCAGTTGTTTGTGCATCTTTTCCTGCCCGGCAATACATTCAAGGGTAATATTCTCCGAATTCTCTTTCATGGTAATATGTATCCATTTCTCCACCTGCTCTGCTTTTACAGGCTTCACACCAAATCCCAGAGTTCGCAAACCAAAAGCTTCATATACCATTTCTTGGTGACTGGACACAAAAACCACTCTCCATATACGATCCGTATCCTCCAGACTACGCATCACCTGAATTCCGTTTATTCCCGGCATTTCAATATCCAAAAAAAGCAGATGCACTTTATCGCCCTCATATGCCAGCACCTCTTCTCCGGATGCAAATTCTAAAATCTGATATTCCAGCTGTTCTTTTTCAAAAACTTCCCGGCACATTTGTCTTAGCTGTTCTCGCAACAGCTGTTCATCATCGCAAATTCCTATTGTAATCATTCCCTAAGCTCCCGTATATCTAGTATTATGTCAAATTAAAAGGAAACATAGAAATTATATCCGATTGACAAAATAAAAACAATCTTTTGCCTTAAAGGACTATAAAAATAAGTCTGCAGCAGTGCTACAGACTTACTCATACTCATTTTCTCACTCTTTACTTTATTCTTCAAAGAAGAATACTTCTTCAACCGTTACTTCAAAAATCTTTGCTATATCCATAGCAAGCTTAAGGGACGGATTATATTGTCCCTTCTCTATGCGTGAAATCGTCTCACGACGAGCCCCTACCATTTCTGCCAATGTATCTTGCGTCATATCATATTTCGCACGGTATTCTTTTATTTTTGTCTTCATAACTGCCATAACTGTGTAC
Organism: Lachnospiraceae bacterium; assembly: GCA_017473445.1. Taxonomy (GTDB): domain Bacteria; phylum Bacillota; class Clostridia; order Lachnospirales; family Lachnospiraceae; genus Acetatifactor. Next base: position 11,659 of record JAFUKS010000096.1, on the reverse strand, counting down.
CCAATTCTATATTTTCTCTAAAATAACAAATACAAGGTTGTGTATTAACTCCGTGAAACTTATACAGCAGATAATAACACTCATACTATTCCCCCAATTGTTCTCTTGAAATAAAAAACGAAAGTCCTTAACAAGTAATATTATAATAGCAATCACAAAAACACTTACGTACTTTGTAATATATCCCGCTTTATAGTTATTCGAAATCGACAATTCATCTGATGCCTCACGATTTCGATGTTGTTTCATTGTCAGTATACCTGCGACTATCAAAAGAAACACAAGAATGCATTCAACAAGCAACGATAAAGAGCCCGGACCGGTAAGCGGTGCTGAGGGAAACATGCGCTTCAAAATTATATATAGCTGTCCCAATAATATAACCGCATATAATCCAATCGAATATCCAGAATCTTTGACTAGTGATATCTTTTTCTTCTCTGTTGTCTTCATAATAATACCCTCCCATGCAATTCTTTGTAAAATGTGATTTATTTATCACTTTGTATGGCAAATATATCACATTCAGTATGTACTGTCAATAGGAATGTGATTTATTTGTCACTTTACGAAGTATCTGTAAAGTCAACAAAGTTGGCTTATAAAAAATAAGTCTGCAGCAGTGCTACAGACTTATTTACGCATCAACATTTAAAACTCATACTAACTGAAGAATCCTTTCTGCTTCAGCATACTCCTCCTCAGTGTAATCCAAGTCGAGGATAAATTCTTTGGTACAACCTTTTTTTATCATCTTCCTGATTGCTGATATTCGTTCTTCATCAACCGCCATTTTCTCATACTTCTGCATTATTTCGCACACGACTTGTACACCTCCTTCCGTCTCTTTCAGACGTTTGACTTCCGACGACAAGGCCGGAAATTTCTCACTCTTTACTTCTTTCTTTATGAAACAGGACATGTTTATATTTTATCACATGATAAAAAGGAAGATATTCCCTTTCAACTTCAAAAAACTCCCCCATTCCCCACATTTTTCACCTACCACGCCTACACATAAAAAAGACCAACGCATAGTCGGTCCAAATTATGTTCCCATTAGAATAGTAGCTGACGTTTCATTTACGTCAGCTACTCATAATAAACCTACAAAATTTTGAAACTTTCTTTTTAGCAGATTGTATTATTGATTACTTACTTCTCATTCACATACTTCGAATTATAGCACCAAGTTATAATCTCTTTCTGCATAAGAATACTAATCATTGGCTTTGTTCTGCGTTTTCTTAAAAAACTTCTTTTTTATCTTCCTCTTATACTGTTCAATTGCTTCATCTGATACAAATATTTTAGCCAAATAATAATCTGCTGGCACTACTAATGAAAGACATATGACTCCCCCTATTGATACAAAAAAATCAGCTTGCTGTTCTTCAAAGGGTGTTTGGGCAACTGCAGCCTCCACTACTTCCCAGAAAAGATTATTCTGATTCTTCAAACCAAAAAAATCCACTAACTGCCACACAACTAAAGATGTTACAACAGCGATTATTAATGCATTCACACATCTCTTCTGAACCAACTTTTCATCAGCATAAACACAAGCTCCCTTTTCTCTTTCTTGTGCTAACAATTCTTGTTGTTCTTTTGAATAAAAGCATGCCTGCGATACCTTATCTTCTTGTAATTCTTTTACTTGAGTTGTTAATAGTTGCACTTCATCTGATAACGTATTAACTCTCGCAGAAAGCTCTTTTTCTGCTCTCTCTCTAGTTTTGTCATATATTTGTTCGGGTGTAATATCTACATTGAGTTCTTTTTCTAGATACGAAAACCTTTCTTCAACTAAAACATCAATAATTTCTTCCTGTTGTTTCAAATCATCTGTAATTTCTTCTATCGCCTTAACTATAACGAAGAATTCTTTATTGTTAATAGACTCATCTTTAACACCCTTAATGTTAATAAAATTTATAAAACTCTTGTAATCATCATCGCTTCTTGATATGAATCTCGTTAACAATACCATCCACAATTCTGGAGCTATAATAAGAGGTATATTCGGTTTCCTTTCAATATCCCATTTTTTCAGATTCTTGTGTGGCGATAAAATAAAATATTTCTCATCAGAAAAACTTGTATTATCCTCTTTTTTGCGCAGACACTCGACCCAATAAACATTAAGAGCATCGTAATTAACAGTTCCTTTATACGGAATTTCCTCACTATATGTAGCTATAGTTTCCGATGATTCTTCAATTTTAGTATTATAGGGTTCTTTTTTATCTATCGCAACATTATACTTTTTTAACCATGTATTAAATTGTGTTATAATAAATTTCTCAAAGTAATCTGGTGTATTAAAACGGTTCCTTTTTTTCTTCCACTCAAGATAATACAGGTAAATATCCTTATCTTTTATATATTTCTGATAATTAATTTTTGTCAAAGAAATACTTTCAAACCTTTTAATTTCCTCTATATAGTGCTTTAGAGTATTAATAAATTCCTTTTCTGTTACTTTAGATATTCGCAAATTCTGCTTGGCCTTTTGGCATTTATCTAACAACATTTCATTTGCTATCCGATATGCATCTCCGTTAATACCAAGACAATAATAAATAATATTTGTATCTATATACATAATCTTATTTGAAAAGATATTTCCTAAACGTGTTCCGTATAGATAGGAATTATCACTTACAAGCATTGAATATTCCAATGAGGATCCCATTAAGGTAACTACTGCTTCGTTTTTTTCTACATTATCCCATTCAATATATTTTTTTATGATATTTAATTCTTCTGGAGTAAAATTCTGTTCAAGATTTTCATCGTTTTGCATTTTACCTCCTAAAATATTTGAGAAATCCTCAATATTCCGTTGAAACAAGTAATATAAGTACTTATATATTATTTCCTTTATCGTTATATTATATTCGTGCATCACAATAAAACTATCGATAGATTCTTCAATATTTTTCTTGCTATTCTCCTTTAATTTCTGATATCGCTTTGCGGTCATATTATATTTTATTTCTTTATAAACCGAACTTCGATTAAAATATTGTTTCCCTTTCCCTTTTTCTAGAACTTCATATATTTCATCCTCACTTACAAATATACGCAACATATCTTGTGTTTTTGTTTGAAGTTCGGTTATACTTAACTCGATATTATCAAGTTCCATAAACACAGCTTCTATCACTTTTCGTAATATCGTTCCTTTTTTCTTAATACCTTCTGTCTCACTGTATATTAATGTGACCATTCTCAAAACATTTGTATCTTGCATATGGCTTGCCTCTTCCTATTCGTTTATCTATAATCCCATTTATCGTTACACATACACAGATTATAATCTACATCTAAGTTTTCTGCTATTGAGCATTTCTCAACCCCACCATAAATATACTAATTTTACTTAAATGTTACCACTGCCTCCTTGCAGCAACACCCTCTTGATATCGCTTCTGACATACAATAAAAAATCAACACCCACGCTCAGACACGCCCGCTCCGCTCTTCGAGCTCCCGCGGGCTACGGCCATTCGTAGTTCCCGCGCGTTGCGCTCCGCTCCTCATGTCCGTTCGTTCGTAAAATAATAGCGGCATCGAAAAACTCGCAGAGCCTCCATCTCGCAAATCTGCTTCGCAGATTCGCTCGCCGTCGGTGCTGTCGCACAATAAAAATAGAGCCACAAGCGTTCACGCAAGCAAGCTTGCATCACGCTTCTGACTCTATTTTTGCTCTGCTCGTAGCTATTCCTCCAGTTTGTACCCCATTCCCTTTGTCCACTAGTCCTATACAGTCCATTCAGTCCACTACTTCCATTGGTTACATTGAATTTTCCATTAATTCCATACAGTCCACACATTCCAAGTGCTCCATACGGATGGTAATATTTTGGTAATATTTCAACTTCACCACCAATTTGGTAATATTCTAATTCCGGTAATATTTCTATAAGGGTATTAACAACTTGTGTTCTATCGCTTTTCTTCCGTTGTACAATCTGCAAAACTTTCGTACCATTTTGTAAAATTATTTGCAGGTATAATAATCCGTCTGCCTATTCGCAGTACCAGAAAGGGACATTGGGGACTGATAATCCACTCATATGCCCTTGACCTACTAATCCCTAACATTTTACTTACTTCTGCCACTGAGTAAAATTTAATTTCCTGTTCGTTTTCCATATGGTTCTCCCTCCTTTCGAAGGTGGATTGTAACGAACTATGTGTACGAAATCAAGTATGAACTTTATAACCTTATATATCCCGCTCAAATCATACAACCATTTTATAGGACTATCCTCTCTAACTTACTGCCATAATTGGAACAAAAAGTTATCCTTTTCTCTCCTTTTAAATGTATATGACCTAATTTATTAATCTTGCTTGTACAAAATAATAGTTAGTTTGGTCAAAAGCATAATAGTACTTCCCATAACACTTGAATCAGTCGTATATGTAGAAGAAGACAAAATCTGCCACCCATCCTTTAACAACTCATCAAGTTCTTGTTCTGCATATATACGTTCTTCTTCTGAGAAAAACGCTTTAACCTTTTTCTTTTCGGGAGTATCTTCTACACCATCAACTCTTCTTGAAAATCCACCTTTTTTGTCAGTATATGTAATAATTTTGGTCATAGCTTTCTTCCTTCTCCTCCTTATCAAGCAACGTATATTTACATTTTAGCACATGCTAAGAGGGATTACGACTGTATTTTTACTTTATCTAAAATTCACTACTAATGTTTATGCATTATTAGTAGCTCTTAATTGAATCATGTAGAAAATCAACTACTGCTTACACTAACGTTCAAAAATATATTCAATTTCTGGAATATCAATTTCCTTTTCATAGTATGCATCATATACATAATCTGGATATTCTCCTGACATATATTCTTCTACTAGTTCTTCACTACCATAAATATTTATATCTAGATTACTAATAAAATCTTCTTCAATTAATATATCTTTCGGTAATTTAGAAATGCAATGATATATATCCTCTATAACGTAATCAAATACAGTATCGTCAACAGCTCTTACCACCGCATCTATACAGTACCTAGATTCATCATCATACAGATACTCTCGAATCAAAGAACCAATCTCCACATCATATTCATCTGCTGAGACTTCACAAAAGCAATTAGTAATTATCTCTTTAAGAGCAATTTCTAAAAACCCCATATATAAAGTTCTTACCTTGTTATCAAACAAATAATTTATTTGTCCAATGAATTCTACTGCCTCCTCCAAATTTAATTTTTTCATAATATTCATCAAATTAGTCATATTACATATAATATTATCTAAATTATAAAATGAACAAACTCTATTCTCTAAGATTTCTCCAAACACATTTTTTAACGGAATTTTACTATCTTCACAAATATCCAAGTCATGAATATCTAAAAGAAAGTCGCAGAAAAAAGGTTTATATTCATTATCATAAATCTGATTTTTAACACAGTGATATATAATAAAGTCCTTTTTCTGTCTATCGCTTTCGAACAAGTAAGTCAATATTGATTTGTCTTTTAAAATTGTTTTTACTTTTGTTTCATATTGTTCGTTAGTCAATAGACGCTTTAATTGAAAAACAGTAATACTCGATTCAATAATTGCTTTTTTTTCATTTTCATTTCTTCCTAAGTGTGCCGAAAGAAAATCATTAACTGATGGATTAGCCACAGAAAGCATCTTTTCCCCATCAACATCAACAATTTTAATCATAGCATCCTGCAATCTATTTATCGACTGCTCATAATGATTAATACTCGAATCAATTCCTTGCTCCCTATAGATTCTATAGTCATAGCATTTCTTTACGAGTAGCATTGAAATTGACGTATTTGTTAAAGAATAAAGAGTAGTTAAAAGAATTCTGTCTGTTTGCGCTAGCCTTCTTTCATATTCATTTTTCCATATTTGCTCTGGATCTTGCAAACACTGCATTACAAACTCTGAATAACATTTCGGTTCCACTAGCTGAATTTGTCTTAAACTTGTAACAAATTCAATAATACGAGGATTATAATTTGAATGTTTTATGATTTTAAGATAATTCTTTTTTTCTCTAATATTGTGTCGAAACAAATCCGGTACATCACTAAAAAATAAATGATTATATAAAATTTTTGCTTTATCAATAATCGAAATATTGGTCATATCTAAAACAAAAACCTTATATTCTTTAGACTCCATGCTCTTTACCAAGTTAGGAGTTCTTTCCTTAGCTTCTTGAAATATTGTTACTCGTGAGTTCATTATTAATACTTTATTTGTATTAAGTTTGACATGCCTAATTAATGCAAGCAATTCATTTTCTTGAGTATCCTTAATACTAAAATAAGCTTGTCCAAAACAATCGTCCAACAAAATTATTTCTTTTGTATTTGGAGACTGAGATAGTGCTTTTTTTAATGATGCCAAGTCTGAACCATCCGTTGTATATCTGATTCTATATCCTTGAGCCGCATAGTATAACATCAACATTTTTGATGTAATTGTTTTTCCAACTCCAGGATTTCCTACAATTATTAAAACATTATTTTTTTCTAAGCATGAGATTGCATAATTATATGCTGTTGTTTTAACAAACATCTTAACTAAATCTTCTACACCATACATAAGTGCTACACTATCTATACATATATCATTTGTAAAAATATCCATTAAAATATTTGTCGATTCAATCCATAGTTTAAAATGCTTACGCAATATATCAGCATTCTCAGGTTTTTCTAGAAAATCACTTATTTCTATTGTCGTAATAATATTTGCCGTAGACTCCATATAATCAAAAAACAGTTCATATATATCCAACTTATTTTGAGGTGTCAATTCTTTAGAACAACATATATAGTATTTTTGCGGATTACTTTTTTCCACCTTAGGAATTTCTTTCTTTAAAGATGTCAATAGACCTTGTATATCTGTTTTAATATAATGCTTTACTTGAACAACAATCTCCCTCCTTGCAACATTATCTGTCAAATCAATACCACCATCTTTGCCAGCCCCAAATCGTTCTAATTGTACTCCAAGCCTTTTAGACATAACATCTTTACATAAATATTCAAACTCAACATCATTCAAATTCGCAAAATTAAACATCACGTTCCCTCTTCATTTAGTAATTCTAGTAATAATAGAAAATGCAACATTCTATTCCTCTGCCATGCCTTATGTAAAATATGCAACTTTACGTTTATTACAATATTCATTATACTATATCATTCTCAAATCCTCTATTTAATTAATCAAAACTTATCCACAATTGTCATTTTTCACCCTCTACAGTTTCTCCCCTCTTCCCCCACCTCCACATTTTTTACATTCATACGCCTACTCTCGAAAAATACTACGCCTAATCGACTTACTACAACGCCTCTTCACTACTCATCATCACCCGAACTCCCCACCTCAAAAATATTACCAAAATATTACCAAATTCCCCCTAAATATAAAAAATGAGTGACATAATTCTCTTCGAATTACATCACTCATCATCTCTTGAAAAGCTCATATTTACTATATTTTTTAATTGTCATAGTTGATATATCACTCAAAAAATAATATCACTTATTCTTCTAGTTTGTACCCCATTCCCCAAATGGTCTTGATCAAATCCCCTCTATTACCCAGCTTACTTCTCAGCTTCTTCACATGGGTATCTATAGTCCTTGCGTCACCAAAGTAATCATAATTCCACACATTGTTCAGTATCTTTTCCCTTGATAATGCAATGCCCTTATTCTCAATGAAGTACACCAGCAATTCAAATTCTTTATAGCTTAGTTCGATGGGGGTATCGTCTACCCAGACCTGGTGGGCGGATTTGTCCACCTTGATGCCGGCGCAGGTAAGGATTTCTTCCTGGCCCAGCTGGTTGGTGCGTCGCAGGATGGCCTCGATGCGGGCCACCAGGATTTTGGGGCTAAAGGGCTTGGAGATGTATTCGTCCACTCCCAGCTGAAAGCCCTGGAGCTCGTCCCGTTCATCGGATTTGGCAGTAAGCATGATGATGGGGACCTTGGAGTGGCTGCGGATTTCTCTGCACACCTGCCAGCCGTCCATCTTGGGCATCATGATGTCCAATACCACCAGCGCAATATCCTTTTGGGTGAAAAAAATATCCACTGCCCGGGCGCCGTCCTCTGCCTCCAATACTTCATATCCACTTTTCACCAGGAAATCCCGGACCAGCTTTCTCATTCTGCTCTCATCATCCACTACCAGGATTTTTAATTTATCCATGTATCTGCCTCCTATTGTCCTGCGTATCCTCACTGTTTGCATTCAGTATAATAGGAAAATATGTCAAAACTGTGAAAAAATCACTCCGTTTCAATTTTGTACTCCCGTTCCTTGTCCCGAATCACTGCTTCCCGCTCCGTCAGCTCCTGCTCCCAGTAGGCGTACTTATCCTTCAGGGTACGCTCGTAATTCAGCATATTGGGATGCTCACTGTTCAGGGTGATGACGAACATGGCAAAAATAGCCAGTACCAACACTACATTCAAAAAGATTGACATGCCCAGTACCGTCTTCTTCTCATCCTTCCTGCTGGGCTGTACCCGATTACGGGCAGGGTTGGTCTTTTCCCGTGCTCTGCTCTCATAACCAAAATACAGCGGTATGGGAGACACCCGACTCTGGTCGATGCTCGGCTGTTGTTTCAGATAGCGCTGAATATCCCGCAGATAGTAGATGCCTACAGGGGTCTTGAATAGTTTCTCCCCAATGGCTTTTTCATATACTGCCAGTACCCGTTCCGGTCTGCTGTAATCCATTCTGGCCTCAATATACTCTACCTTTTTCTGTTCACTTTCCGCAGTGGCCGCATTCTCATTGGAAAAGAACGCAAAACCATCTGCAATAAACTGAGGGGTATGATAATCCGTGGGTCTCTGATTGTCCATCTCTTCACTCCTGCGTATTGTTCTATAGAGACCGAACCTTATCTGTCGGCCCGGGTCCTTTATATTCCTACCGGACCTCTTCCATGTAGTCCGATAATCCTCTGTTTCTCACCGAGCTTTCTCTGTATGTCCGGTATCCTTCGTTTCCACATAGAAATATTCTACCATAAAACACTGCAAATAGAAAGGATTAGTCCACCAACAACTGCAGAACCTATTTGCCCTGCCACATTGGCTCCGGCGGCCTGCATCAGGATAATATTCCCGGGCTCCTCCTCTCCTGCCATCTTCTGCACCACCCGGGCAGACATGGGGAAGGCAGAAATCCCTGCTGCACCTACCATGGGATTGATTTTGTTTCGTAGGAACAGATTCATGATTTTAGCCAATAATACACCGCCCACCGTATCGAATACAAAGGCTACCAAACCTATGACCATAATCAGCAGTGTCTCCTTCCGTACAAATACATCTGCCCGCATGCTGAAGGATATGGTGATACCCAATAGCAGGGTAATCAGATTGGTCAATCCGTCCTGGGCATACTTGGTAAGGGTATCCAGCACACCACTTTCCCGGATCAGATTGCCAAACATGAGGAATCCCACCAGGGACACGGACATGGGGGCAATCCAACCTGCCAGGAAAGTCACCACGATAGGGAAAATGATTTTGACGTACTTAGGAATCTTTTTCTCAGAATAAGGCATGCGGATCTTTCGCTCCTTGGAGCTGGTAATGGCACGAATAGTCAGGGGCTGGATGATTGGCACCAGTGCCATGTAGGAATAGGCCGCCACAGAAATCGCCCCTATGTAATTGGAGCCCAGTATCTGGGACACCAGTATGGAGGTGGGACCATCTGCCGCACCAATCATGCCGATGGATGCCGCATCCTTGGGCTCGAATCCCAGCAGCATGGCGATTCCCATTGCCACAAAGATACCCGCCTGGGCCGCAAATCCGAACAGGAAATAAATAGGTCTTTGGAGCAAGGGAGTAAAATCCATCATGGCTCCAATACCAATAAACAGCAAAATAGGCAGTGCCTCCGATGCCTCGATGCCCACCTCGAAAAGCCACTGTACGATACCTCTGACCTCGCCGATACCCGGCACTGTCTGGTTGATGGCTCCGCTTTCCGGCAGGTTCACCAGGATGGCTCCAAAGCCCATGGGTAATAATAGTGTAGGCTCGTACTTTTTCTTAATGGCCAGAAAAATAAGTAGCGCACCTACCAGATACATAATACATTGCTGGATTGTAGGTAACATCCTCTTGTCCTCTTTTCATGATATAAATTATTGGGCATACTATGCATGATAGGTATGCTTGATACATTCTATGTATGAGGATTAGGACATATTACTACTTTTCATTTCAGTTTTTCTTGTTTTTTTGATACCGATTATATATAGTAATATTACAATCTTTTATTCATTGTAAGAGCAACTGCATTCTATCAGCACAGTTTTCTTACATCCGGCATCTCGCCGAATTATTTCACTATTTTATTCTATATTTTAAGGAGGATTTGCCTATGAGCAATGACACAACTAAACACTTTCGCCCTTTGTCCGATTTAAATCTTTTGGATGATTTCTTATTTCAGGAAATGCTCGCGCAAGAGGATATTGGCGAAGAATTCTGCCGTATTTTATTAAAGACTATTTTAGGGAAGCCTATTCGTAAAGTCCGTATCATCCCGCAGAAAAATGTATTGGGGCTTGATACCCGTAGTCACGGCATCCGCTTAGATGCATACATACAAGATGTTTCTGATACAGATAGTTCAGAACCCGGAACTGTGGACGCGGATATACTACCGGATATCTATGACATAGAGTCCAACAAACATTTTGAAAAAGCATCATTACCCAAGCGAATGCGTTATTATCATGGTCTTATTGATACACAATTACTTTCCACAGGTACTTCCTATTCAAAATTGCCTAATGTAGTTATAATTTTTATTCTTCCTTATGATCCCTTCGATAGAAACCGAATAGTCTACACAATAAAAAATCAATGTATTGAAGATCCCACCATCCCCTACGAAGATGGTGCACTAAAAATACTTCTATATACCAAAGGAATTCTTGATGGTCATCCAGAAAACACTGGTCATGCCCTACGTGATATGCTAAAATATATGGAGAAATCAACTATTACCAATGTGACAAATTCGGAGTTGGACACCATTCATCGTCTGGTATCCGATGTGAAATCTCGAAAGGAGGTCGGCATCAATTATATGAAATCCTGGGAACTGGAACAAATGCATAGAGACGAAGGCCATGCTGAAGGTTACGCAAAAGGGCAACAAGATGGTCTACAAAAGGGCATACTCGCATTGATTACCACCTGCCGTAAATTCTCCTTATCAGAACAGGAGATTCTTTCCGAAATTTTGACCAACTTCTCTATATCCGAAAAGGAAGCGCAAGAATATATAAATATGCATAAAGCATAAAACAAAAAGAGTGAAGAACATCTTCACTCTTTTTTAGTGGACTAGACGGGAGTCGAACCCGTGTCCAAAAGCCCATTCCCTGTACTTCTCCTATCACAGTTCATTATTTTAGTAAAATCTCATTCCCTCCTGCAGTCAGTAATGAACAACCAACTGCACTTGGTAGCTTCATAATACGCCCACACGTGCAAAGCTTAGCGTGTGTCGTTTCTCACATAGTCGATGCCCGGATTCTAAAGTGTGAGTGCTCTAGAGCGGACAACTGCCATTAGGCAGCGTAT
>JAFUKS010000095.1 GCA_017473445.1 Lachnospiraceae bacterium | reverse complement strand
GTTGGTAGCCACCATACCGGTACCTGCGTCACCCTCGGGAGGACACATGGGGATGCCTGCCTTCAAATGTCCGGCAGGGTCCAGAATCTTGGCACCCGCTTCGGTCAGGCAACCTGCCTTTTCACCGGCCAGAAGCACCTTGGGCAGGATATCACCCAGCTTCCATCCAAAGCCTTCTTCTGCAATAAGCTTGTCAAATTTATCCATCATCTGCCGTTCATAATCCATCGTAACAGAATCGATGGGGAATACACCGGAGGCTTCACCGATACCCAGCACCTTCTCACCGGACAGCAGATAATGGATATAGCCTGCCAAAGTAGTCAAAAAGCTTACATCCTTTACATGCACTTCCTTACTGAGAATTGCCTGATACAAATGGGCAATACTCCATCTCTGAGGAATATTAAAATGAAACTCGGGGGTAAGCACCTTACATGCTTCCTCGGTCATGGTATTTCTCCAGGTACGGAAGGGTACCAGCAGCTCATCCTGTGCATTAAAGGCCAGATAACCGTGCATCATACCACTAAAACCGATGGAGCCGATAGTCTCCAAGGTCACACCGTATTCCTCCTGCACATCCTGACACAAACTGGCATAACAGCCCTGTAACCCCTTATGTATATCATCCAAACTGTAGGTCCAGATATTGTTTTCCAATCGGTTTTCCCAATCATGAGTTCCCAATGCAATAGGCCCATGGTTTTCATCCACCAGCACCGCCTTAATTCTGGTAGAACCAAATTCAATACCCAGTGCGGTCTTTCCTGCAATAATCATTTCCTTTACTGTTTGACTCATTTTTTCACACCTTTCCACTTTTTGTAAAACGTTATACTTTCAGTATAAAATGAATCCGTCAAAAGTCAATAGAAAAGCCCTTTCATAAGTTGCTTTTTTCTCTCATATAAAATATCAATGACCCATTTTGAAAGAATCTATTTTGAAAAAACAAGCATCTCATTCCGCCCTCCGATTACCCGCAATAATCCTAATATTATCCGTGCTGTCCGTTCTGACTGTTTCCTTCCTGCTACGCTACGGAACGCAGAAAAAATTCCAGACCCTGACATGGGACCTGTTCCGGGAGCAATTGTCCCAAAATACCATAGACCTGCACTTTACACTGGCACACCCGGAAAACTATGGTATTACAGACTATGAGGTAACACTCCCCTGCTATAGTGCAAGAAAAGAGGAGGCGCAGCGGCTCTATCTGGAAAATCTGCTGGATACACTCCATTCCCTCCAACCCAAGCACCTGAATGAGGACGACCGTCTTTTGCTGGAGCTGCTGACGCACAGCCTGGAATCCTCCCTGACTTTCAGCCGTTTCGCTTATTATGAAGAACCCTTGTCCCCCTCCGGCGGAATGCATACCCAGCTGCCCATTCTGTTATCCGAATACACCTTTCGAAGCCTACAGGATGTTGAGGACTACCTGGCTCTATTAGAACAAACAGACGAATACTTTACCTCTCTTCTGGAATATGAAAAAGAGAAAAAACAGTCCGGACTCCTTATGGCAGCCTCTTCTCTGGACAAAACCATCGACCAATGTGACACCATTGTCACAAAGGAAGACATTGTATCCGGTCGACATTTTTTGCAGACCAGCTTTCTCCACCGCCTGCAGGAGCTATCCCGTCTTATCCCCATATCCTCCAAGGAAATGGAAACCTATCAGGAACGGCATAACCATATCCTGAAAAACATTCTGATACCGGCCTATCAAGCTCTGGCAGATGGACTATACCTGCTCAGGGATGAAGACATCCCTTTGCAGGGGCTGGGCGCTTATCCGGAAGGTGCCGATTTCTATCGGCAACTGCTTATCAGCCGGGTAGGCAGCTACCATAGTCCGGAAGAAATCAAGGATATGTACATCCGGCAAATGAACCGGGACTATGAAGCAATTACAAAAATATTGCGTGAAAATCCACAGGTAGCCAATGCGTTACTACGTCGGGAATATCAACAGCTCCCTTTGACCGATACGAAAAAAATGCTCGATGACCTGCGGTCTCGGATGGAAACAGATTTTCCCTCCTATCTTTTTTCCGGTGAAAAAGAGCCCACTGTGATCTTAAAAGACCTGGATGAAAATCTCAGCGATTTTTGTGCACCGGCCTTTTATTACACAGTTCCGCTGGATGATTGTGACACAAATGTCATTTACATAAACAATCCGGCTGTCTTTCCTTCCTTGGAATTGTATACCACCCTTGCCCATGAAGCTTTTCCCGGGCATTTATATCAAACCGTTTTTCATAACCGGTACCAAGACCGGACGAAAGCCAATCCCGTGCAGGCACTGCTATGGTACGGCGGATATCTGGAAGGATGGGCCCTATATGTGGAATTTATTGCTTATGATTATGCCGCTGACATGCTCATGCAGGAGCACAGACTGGCAGATGCCCTTTGTGTGGAATTAGAAAAGCATAACCGCAGTATGCAGCTATGCCTCTATTCCTTGCTGGACTATATGATTCACTATGAAAATGCCACACCGGGAGAGCTGATTCCTTGTCTGGAACCCTTCGGTGTGACAGATATGGAAAGTATCCGGGCCATCTATCAGTATCTGATAGAGGATCCCTGTAACTATCCTCTGTATTATCTGGGGTATTTGGAAATCTGCAACCTAAAAGAAGATGCTGTGGCCAAATGGGAAAAAGGCTATACGGATTACCGTTTTCACAGTTTTCTTTTGGAACAGGGGCCTGCGGATTTTGCCACCCTACAGAAATTATTGGATTAGGAGGGCTTACTTTTCCCCTCAGCCATCATACTCTCCAGATATCCTCTGTCCCATAACAGAATTTTTAACTTTTTGGCTGCCTCCACTGCAGGTGCTGTAAAATACTGATTGGTCAATACTGCCCCTACCATGCAGTCATAATAGTCCCTGCCCGCGTAAGCTTCCTGGATGGCCTTCACACCCACCGGCTGATTATAGCATTTGCACTGGATGGCATAGGTAATGCCATCCTTTTCAGCCAGGATATCAATCCCATAATCTCCACTTCCCTTGGTCACCTGCACATCCAAAAATCCTCTGATACGTAGCAGATCCGCACAATAATACTCAAAATCATGCCCTGCCATCATATCAATATCTGCCGGTTTCCGGTTTCTTTTATATATCCATAGGGTCAGCCCTACCATCACCAACATTATGATTACAATCATTCCTATGATACCCAATACTTCCTTTGTCATATAACCTCTCATTCCGCATCAGAGCAATAAATGATCTGTTTTTTTGCATTCTTTTATTGTTTAAAAGTAAAATGCCACGCATATCTTGCCTTTTAAAATGTAAAATTTTTACAACCTCTTTACTCTCCTCCTCATTCTGTGTTATAGTAAAATCAAGGATTGTCCTCAAAGAAATCCTTTTGTAGCTTACAAATGATAACCATTCGGCCATTTATTTATAGCAATATTGGCCCAGCTGTTTTTGACAGTTTAAGGAGTGAACTTATGAACCCTTCCGAATTATTTGAATTGACCCGCGAAGAACAGGAAAAATACGCCATCCAGCCGGACATGATTCCCTATTATGACCGTTTTCTGGAAGGAAATATGGAGTTTTCCAAGTATATCAAAGGCTCTACCATGCGATTCTGGTATAATACCCAGACCAAGAGCTATCCTTCTCATTGGCATACTGCTCTTGAGATTGTAATGCCGCTCCAAAATCATTATACCGTGTTTTTCCAACAACAGGAATATATTTTACAGCCCGGAGACATTTTAGTTATTCCGGCAGGTTTTATTCACGGCGAAAAGCCACCTGCTACCGGTTCCAGATTCATATTTATATTTGAATTGGATTTCTTTTCCCAGATTACCGGATTTAACTTTGTTTTGTCCCTGCTGTCCCATCCTATGCACATCACCTATGATGACAATCCGGAGTTATACACCGCGGAAGCTAAGTTAATGATGGAGATTGCCCGCCATTATTGGGGCACCAGCGTCACCAAGGAGATGAATATTTACTCCTGTCTGATTAGCTTTTTTGCTAAAATCGGCGAATACGCTACCAGTACAGTGACCCCGGCGGTAAATACCTCTATCAAATCCAGTTCCCTGGTAACCCGCTTATCTATGGTGCTGGACTACATAGACAATCATTACTCTGAGAATCTGACCCTGGAGGAAGCTGCTTCCATTGCCTGCTTCTCCAAGTTTTATTTTACCAGATTGTTTAAGCAATACACTAACCAGACCTTTTATGATTATCTCAGTGCCAAGCGTATCAAGGCAGCGGAACAGATGCTGATTGTTCCTAATCTGCCCATTACGGAGATTTCATTAAAATCCGGTTTCACCAGCTTGTCCTCCTTTAACCGTACCTTTAAACGGATTAAGGGATGCTCCCCCTCGGAATATAGAGTTCTGTGCCAGAAGAATATATCCGAGGAGTAACAGACGCAAGCTAAAGTCCCGCCATTTGAAAAGCCAAAAAGATACTGATGACAGTGCCTACCAAGGTGGCAAGCAACGCCCCCTTTAGGGTATAGCGGGTTTTGGTAACTTTGGCTGCCAAAAAATACACGCTCATGGTATAAAAAATGGTTTCGGTACAGCTCATCATCAGCGAGGTGGCCATACCCACGTAGGAATCCGGCCCATGGGTTTTAAATATGTCAAGCACCAGTCCCGTTGCTGCGGAGGAGGAAAACATTTTCACCCCCAGCAACGGGATTAATTCTGTGGGGATATGCAGCCGGGCCGTAACCGGCTCCAAAACCATGCCCAAGATATCAAAAAAACCGGAGCCTCGCAGAATACCCACTCCCATCATCAATCCAATTAATGTGGGCAGTATATCCACCACTGTCCCAAGTCCTTCCCGGGCACCCTTACAGAAGCATTCATAGACTTTTATTTTCTTTAGGATACCATAGAATACCACTCCGAAAATAATACAGGGAATAATTATATCTGAAAAAGAAGTCAACAGCTTCATCCCACCGCCCTCCTATCCTTCAGTTTACAGTAAATCACCGCTGCCACTGTACTGATAAGTGTGGTAAGGATAGCCGGCCCGATAATAATAGTAGGATTTGTGCTGGCATATTGGCTACGGTAAGCCAGCATATTCACCGGTATCAGCTGTAACGAGGACACATTCAAAATCAAAAAGGTACACATCTCATTGCTGGCAATATGAGGGGTCCCGGTACCCCGCTCCCGTTCCAGGCGGGCCAATTCTTCCATGGCTTTCAGTCCTGCGGGGGTACAGACCCAGCCCAATCCCAAAATATTGGCAATCAGATTGGTTGCAATGTATTCCCTGGCCATATGTCCCTTGGGAATTCTGGGAAATAAAAAGTCCAAAAAAGGACCGATTCCCTTGGTCATCCTTTGAATCAGTCCCGCTTCCTTGGCAATTTCCATCAGGCCCATCCACAGAGAAACTACCCCTGCCATAGTTATGCATAGGGAAACCGCATCCCCCGCACTGTTTAGTGCTGCCTGAGCCAATGTATCCAGTCGTCCTGTAAAAATACTGCATACAATACCTAATAATATCATAACTGCCCATATGTAATTTAACATCTCTTACTCCTGCATATTACTTCTCTATAAGATATGCAGCTTCTTACATTTGGTGACGCACCACTCCGTATTCATCATCCATCCTAAAATAGGGGCATTCCTGCTGGGTACCGGACAGGAATCGGTACATCTCATCCTCGTCTAGATTCACCAGGCAACAATAACATTCATAATCCTCATCATAAACATAATTGACACACATGTCACAATTTGTAGTAGCCATAAGTCCTCCATTATGGATGTTTCGTGGACGCCGGAGTCGGGCTATATTCCTTTGCAGCGTACTGGTAAAGCGTCGGTACTTATGCAGCAAAGGAATATAGCCCGACTCCGACACCTTCGAAACATCTATTCATCTTTCTTTACTGCATAAACAGTCGCAAAGGCAGGGACAAAGCCTGCACGGTATGCCACACTCCGGGAAATGCTGTGGGACTCGCTGGTGCCGTAAAATACCGTCACACCCTGTCGATACAGCTCTTCCACCAGTTCTCTCACCAGTTCCGTAGCCAGCCCCTGCCCCCGGCAATCCTCATCCACGTCAATCCCTACCTGCCATAGATAGGCACCGTCGATGCTGACTCCTGCCATACCCGCCAGCTTGCTCTGATCGTACTCCTTTTCCTGCGAAATCTTTCCCCTAAGCAACGCCACTGCCAATGCATCCGGCTGGGTCTCGGAAAATCCCAAGGCTCTCTGAAAACGGTTCTGCTCCTTGAAAGCAAGTAACTGCTCCTGATGATACCACTGCACATCATAGGCTCCGATTTGCTCCGCCCTAAGGCCTGCTGCCGCATCCCGGCAAAGTCCTCTGCTGGGAAGGAAATACACATGGGTATCCCCCACCTGCCTGCCGTACTCCCGTAGCTTTTCATCAATACGGCGCAAGTTACTATATTGGCAAAACCATTCCGGCGACGTATCTCTAAAAGTCTCCACCGCCCAGTCATAAATCTGCTCATCCACCGTCAGAAACAATTGCCCCAGACAAATAATGGCATTGAAAAATCCATCCGAGGTCTGATATTTCCGGGCTCCTTCCATGCCGATATAGGCAGTTCCCGGTTCATATACAGTCTTTTGAATAAATACTTTACGTTCCGGTTCTTTCCGGTAATCCTCCCAGTCCAAACAGGTATCCAGACAAAACTGCCGTCTGGCATGCTCCAAAGCCATAGGGTCCATGGCTAAGTAGGCTTCCCGTTCCCGAGCCAGCTCTTGTTTACTGGTTTCCATGTAAGTATCCATAAATCTCCCTCTTTCCTACTCCACGGTCCTTTGCCACCTGTTTCATGGCAGTCTTGGAATCCATTCCCTGTCCCTCGTAAAATGCCATATGCTCCTCAATGGTCATACCGGCCCAATTATCCTGCTCTTCCTTACGCTTTTCCTCCAGGCTTCTGCCTTCCAGCACCAGTACATACTCTCCCCGGGGCTCCTGCTCTTTATAAAATTCCAAAGCCCCCTTCAGGGTAGTGGGAAAAACAGTCTCGAATTTCTTGGTCAGTTCCCGGCACAGGGTAATTCTACGCTCTCCCAGTGCTTCATACAATTCCTCCAGAGTCCGCACCAAATGATGCGGTGCCTCATAGAGAATCATGGTACGGCTTTCCTGGGCCAGTTCCTTCAAAATTTCCTTCTTTTCTTTCTTATCGGCCGGAAAAAATCCTTCAAAACAAAATCTCCGGGTACTTAAGCCTGATAAGGTCAACGCGGTAATGCACGCTGCTGCTCCCGGTAAAGAAGTCACCGGGATTCCCTGTTCCTGACACATCTGCACCAATACTTCACCGGGGTCCGAGATGGCCGGTGTCCCGGCATCCGTAATCAGGGCAATATTCTGCCCGTTTAAAAGCTGTCCCACCAGCTGATGGGCCTTTTCCACCTTATTATACTCGTGATAACTGGTCATAGGAGTATGTATTTCAAAATGATTCAGTAGCTTAATACTGTTACGGGTATCCTCCGCCGCAATTACATCCACCATTTGCAGCGTTTCCACCACCCGGGGCGTCATATCCCCCAGGTTCCCTATAGGTGTAGCACATAAATATAAAGTTCCGGGCATTTTTATGTCCTTTCTGTTTCTAATTTTCAGAGGAATTTCTTCCCCAGCTTATGATATATATTATAGCACAACCGGGCCTCTTCTTCGGATACTTTTTCCGTAGAATATGCAGCCCTTCTGACTGACTCTGAAAAATCTGCCCATACCCTGCAATCATCCTGGGGAAAGCTTTCTCTTAACAATTCGAAATATTCCTCATCGGTAAGTTTTTTGTATTTTCCCTTTACGGCACTGTTGCATTTTTTCAGATACTGATAAATATCCTGATTCATACGCAAAACTGCTTTTCGAGTCTGACCCTGCTGTATATATTTCTTTACTCTACGGTCTATTTTCATGTTTTTGGGCTTTCTCATCCTATGCTCAGCCAATACGGCCTTCGGTCTACGACTCAAAACAATAATTCCATATACTCCGGCCATACAAACGGCTAAGGGCAAAACAAGGCACACCCAAAGCACTTTGCCCTCCCCCGGCTCCTCCGGCCGGATAGGTTCCTCTTCCACTTCCGTTGTCTCTTCCTCCACAGAAGGCTCCGGGGAATTTTCCTTGGGAAGCTCTTCCGGTTGCTCCCGGGAAGGTTCCGCTTCCTCCTCATGACTCTGAGAATTTTGATTCTGCTCTTGCAGTTCCTGCAATTTCTCTTCCGATATATCAGCCGCACTTCCGTATCCGGGAGTCATCTCCACCGGAATCCAGCCATAATCCTCCAAATAAATCTCCAACCAGGCATGGGCATCCGCATCCAGTACACTTACCCCATAGCCCTGTCCCCGGCTTTCCATTCCACTGCACTTTGCCAAATATCCGGTAACATAACGGGCAGGCACCTGTAGCTCTCTCAAAAGTAATACTCCTGCAGAGGCAAAATGGACACAATAGCCTTCCTTACCATTTTTCAAGAAGCCCTCCACCGGGTCCTCTCCAAGCATAATATCCCCCGGTTTCAAACTGTAATTGCTGTCTGCCTGCAATTCCTCTGCAATCAATTCTGCCAATTTCCACCGGGCCAGATTGAGCTCACCCGTATTTTCAGACCGGTATGTAATGGCATTCAGCGCCTGCTGAAACCTGATATCTGCTTTATATACCCGGGCCAAACGCTTGATTTCAGCTAACCCATCATCCACCTGCAAGTAGTACTCCTTGGCATAATCATTATACCATGCATAAAACGCCTCATCCTCCCGGACCGATGCATTGGTTGCAACACCCTGGGAAATGTACACTTCCTGGCTTACAGCAGGCATAGGGATATTTTCCCCCTTGGTCCAAAGACCATAGGGATAACAGGGTACAGCAGGTACCTCCTTGGGATATCTGATGGTGTACTCCACCAGATTATCCTCCGTACAAAAAGAAGCTGTCACCGGAACTGTAAGTACCCTATCCGCTACCATTTGCTCATTATAACCCTGCTGCCTACATATATTTCCCAACTCCGTCTCCGGCTCCCATGTACTGTTTTTATAATTTCCCCAGTGAGTGCCTCGCAGGTACACACTATTTGCAGGAACCTTGTTCATGGTCAATTCTAAAACTTCTTCATATGTATACTTAGGTGCCTTGCTGCTTATCTTTTTTCTATCCTGGTTTTCTTCTCCATTGCCAAACCCGGTCACTCCCTGCACCAGCTTGGTCTGGATATTCAGGAATTCTTCCCGGATGGTATAAAGATCATTGGTAGTGGGTTTTAAAACAACCATTGTGACACCGGTGAGCAAAAAGGCCCCTCCTACAATGCCTGCAAATTGTTTTAAAGAAATACTCTGTCGCCCCTCCATGCAAAAAATAACCAGCACACCCACAAACAATAGCAGCAACCAAATCCAGTCAGGCCTTCCTCCCACCATCACGGAAAAAAGAACCACTCCAATGGGAAAAGGCAAGTTCACCCACATTTTCTTTCTCCAAAGAGAAATCCCTCTGGTTGCCAATACACCCAGAAGAAAAAGAAATTCTGCTGCCATACGCTGACTTTGGAGATTACCCACTGCACTCCATAGTTCTACCCGAAAGGTATCCTCCCATCGCCGACTACACTGATAAACAACAGAACAAATGCCCCCGGGCAAATCATAGGAAGGAAGCAGATATCCCAACCAGATAACTGCCAACAGCAGTAACAGAATCCCTCCATGGACCCACCTGCGGACTTTCACGGGCACCCGATATTCCGCCAGGTCCTTCCACCAACCGGGACCAACCACCACAACAATAAGTAGTGGCACAAACAGAATCCGTCCGCCGGTATCACTTACTCCGAAAACCTCCGTGAAAATACGAAAACTAATAAGGAGCAAAATCAAATTTACACTGCTGACCAAAAAGGGGGCCAGATGCATCCGTCCTTCCCACGTGTCTCCCTTATTCTCTTTCCAATTCAAAAAATTCTTTGACACTACCCTTATTTACCCCACTATTTAAAGTATCAGTTCCATTTCCGAAAGTGCCTTTTCCACATCCGTTCCCTGCAACCGGCAAACCAACTCATCCTTTTCCCAGATTTGCAGTTTCTCCGTTAACAGTAAATAATGCAACAACACCTCTGCCCGGTATTTTTCCTGATACATTTTCCGTATATCTATCTTGCATCTCCTATCAAAATCCTGTAACAGATATATCATGCCTTCATAAAAGCCTGCTTCTCCATCCACCCGGATACGCACTACATCCTGATAGCGCTTACTGTACCAGGCAATAAAATGGGGACAGTCCATATCCATCAGGGAAAAGGAAAGACTGGCCACTGCTTTTATAAACCGGTCCGCACTTTTGTCCGACACCCTTTCCAGCATCAAAACCGTAGAACAAGCCTTTGGCATACTATTCTCCCGGACAATCAGCTCATCCGCCTTGGCACTAAGCTTCCAATGGATATTCCTAAGCTTGTCTCCATCCCGGAAAGGACGCAGTTTCAGGATCTCTCCTGCATCATCCCCGCTTTTCACCGTATCGTATACATCCGCATCGCCCACAAAATTCCGCACACCGTCAGTGACACGGATGTTGGTGGGATAAACCTCCGGAAGCACTACCACCGTGGCCATCTCACGGACTTTTTTGCTCCAACCAAACATTCCGAACCAGTCATAGATACGCACCTTTTTTAAGCTGATTTCATAATACCCTGCTTCTTGCAGCATCAGCTGAAAGGTGTGTTCTCCCCCTCCGTTGATAATCTGCCGCAGTATTCTTTTTTCACCATTCCATGTATTTTCTATAGTAATGTAAAATACTACTTTCCCTGCCCAGCTATTGCCTGCTTTGATTTTATGTAACTGTACCTGAAGATTTTCTCCTTGCTGGGTCATGGTAATGGGCACCTCCACACGACATTTCATGCCCGGCATAACCATACACAAATATACCACCGAGAGCACCATTACCACTACAGTACAATAACTGAGCAATATCAGTGCCTGTAAATCACACAGTACCCCTATATAATACAGGAATCCTGCCATCAGCAAGCCTTTGATGTAATTACCCACGATATTCTGCCCTCTTCATATAAGATGTAGGTTGACCAATCTCCTGCAATATCTGGTCCAGTACAGCATCCTCCTTTACATGGGACACTCTGGCCTTGGTATTCAGTACAATACGATGTCTGGCCACATCCTTGTATACATGCACCACATCCTCCGGAATCACATAATTTCTACCCATGGTAAAGGCCCTGGCCTTTGCCATCTTGGTACAGGCAATGGTTCCACGGGGACTGATGCCCAGCTCAATATATTGATTCTCTCTTGTAGCCCGAATCAGCTTGGCAATATACTTATATATATTTTCATGGACATGGACCCGATCCACCAGCTCCTGCAAAAACAGTAACTCATTAGAGCGAAGGATACAGTTCACCTGTACTTCATTTATAAAGGAACTTTTCCCCTTTGCAATAGCAATCTCATTTTCCAAATCAGGGTACCCCATACTCATGCTTATCATAAAACGGTCCAGCTGAGCCTCCGGCAGTAGCTGGGTGCCGGCACTTCCCTTAGGATTCTGGGTAGCAATTACAATGAAAGGATCAGGTACCTTATGGCTATAGCCATCCACTGTCACCATACGTTCCTCCATTACCTCCAAAAGCGCCGACTGGGTTTTGGGTGAGGTCCGATTGATCTCATCTGCCA
The DNA here is from genome assembly GCA_017473445.1 of Lachnospiraceae bacterium. Classification (GTDB taxonomy): domain Bacteria; phylum Bacillota; class Clostridia; order Lachnospirales; family Lachnospiraceae; genus Acetatifactor. The sequence goes on along the minus strand of JAFUKS010000095.1, from coordinate 7,688 downwards.
AAAACAAATTGCACAGCACAGGACCGGGCTTATAGCTAAAGCTCCCCGTATCCTTATTGTAGATAGAAAACCCCAACAAATCGGAGGGCTGTACATCCGGTGTAAATTGCACCCTGTGATTATCCAAATCCAGCACCTTGGAAAAAGCTACTGCCAGAGTGGTCTTTCCTACTCCCGGTACATCCTCCAACAAAATATGTCCCCGGGCCATAATTGCAGACAAAGCTTTCTCCACACAATCATCCTTGCCCCGTACCAGCTTTTTAACCTCCTCCAGTACCTCTTTCATCTTGTAATATGCTTTCTGATATTCCATTGTCAAATCCATAGCAGTCCCCTTCTCCCTTTTCTTTATGTGCTAATACCCATATACATCCCGAATTTCCGGCATATATACTCCGGGCTTTTCAAATACAATCAACGGCTTCTCTACCGTCATTCTGGGCCGACCACCCCTTACCGCCTCTATCAACACCATATTGGGCTCCTTATCCACATAGGGATATACCAACTGCATTCGTTTCGGCTCCAGCTTGTTTTCTGACAGTCGTGTCATTATCTCTGCCAGCCGAAAAGGTCTGTGCACCATAAAGAAATGTCCTCCCGGTTTTAACAGTTTTGCTGTCTGACCGATGATATCCTCCAATGTACACTTAATCTCATGGCGGGCAATGGCCTTGGGTGCCTCCGGATTGGTAATACCGTGCTGTTCTATCATATAGGGCGGATTGCAGGTAATACAATCGAAAGAAGCAGACTCAAATAATTTGTCTGCTTCCTTGATATCTCCTGTGATAATGTCAATCTTGGAAGTAAGTCCGTTCAGTGCTACACTTCTGGCAGCCATATCCGCACTTTCCTCCTGAATCTCCAGACCGGTCAAATGGGCACAGTGATACTTAGCTTCCATCAAAATGGGGATAATCCCCGTACCGGTACCTAAATCCAATAATCTGTCTGTGGTCTTTGCCCGGGCAAAGCCGGTCAACAATACCGCATCCATTCCAAAACAAAATTTCTCCGGATTTTGAATAATCTGATAACCATTTCGCTGTAGGTCATCCAATCTTTCATTTTCCTTCAGATTAATTGTTTTCATTTTTTTCTCTTCCATCCTGTCTGTTACGACGTCTGTCCCGACGATGATGTCTGTCTCGCTGCTCCTGCTTTTCCGGGCGGTCAGACTGTTCCTGATACTCACTTCTATCTTGACGATCGCCTCTGTCCTGACGCTCCTGTTTCTCAGGTCTGTCCTGCTGTTCTTCCTTTTCCAGGCGTTCCAGCTCTCTCATCTCTTCCTTGGACAACTCCAGTTTCTCCTTACGTCCACCCTTCTTCTTGAATCGAAGGCTATCCACAGGATACTCCCGAATCTCCTTCTCATCATTTACATCTACCAGCACCTTCACCAACTGACGCAATACATTTACGCTCTGCACTTCACCCTTGGTGCCATCATCGCAGGTAACAAAATCACCAATACCGGGCAGCTTACGGTTCAACTCCTCATAGGTATCCTCTTCATGCTTCAGACAGCACATCAGTCTGCCACACACGCCGGAAATCTTGGTGGGATTCAGGGACAGATTCTGTTCCTTTGCCATTTTAATGGATACGGGCAGGAAATCAGACAGATAGGTCTTGCAGCATAAGGGTCTGCCACAAATACCGATACCGCCCATAATCTTGGTCTCATCTCTCACACCAATTTGACGCAGTTCGATTCTGGTCTTAAAAATAGCCGCCAAATCCTTTACCAGCTCACGGAAATCAATACGTCCGTCTGCGGTAAAATAAAAAAGTACTTTATTATTATCAAAGGTATACTCTGCATCAATCAGCTTCATATCCAGATTGTGTTTCTGAATCTTCTCCAGACAAATCCGGAATGCTTCTTTCTCCCTCTCCTTATTGGATGCCTCCTGCTCACAGTCTCTGGCAGATGCAATACGAAGTACCGGCTTGAGGGGCTGAATTACCTTGTCATCCTCTACCTCCCGGATACCTGATACTACCGTACCAAATTCAATACCCCTGGCAGTCTCTACAATTACATGGTCATCCTTTTTAATATTAAACTGCAGGGGGTCAAAAAAATAAATCTTGCCTGCATCACGAAATCTTACACCTATTACTTTAATCATCTATAAACCTCACTTCTTGCCCCTAGGCAAATTCTTTGTTCATTGTAACTCTTTTTTTAATTTTATTCAATCGTCAGCCGTGTTCTCAGAGACTTTCCTGCATCAGCAGGTCGGCGTTAGCCAAAGTCTCAGAGACTTTCCTGCATCAGCAGGTCGGCGTTAGCCAAAGTCTCTTATATCAAGCATCAAAAGCTCCATTGCCAGTTCAAAATTTACATTGGCATTCAGGCGGCTCTTGGCCTTATCCAAGGACTTCATCACCAGCTCGATTCCCTCATAGCTGCAACGCTTGGCTACCCGGCGAATCTCCTGCACTTCCTCATGGAAAATCAATTGGTTGGCATCATTGGTGGCCTTAAACAGCAATACATCCCGATACCAAATGGCAATAATATCCAGATAATCCGCAGGGTCCATCTTGTAATCGGTAATCTTTTTTATGGCCGCAATCATTTCATGAAGCTCTATTTCCTGAGCATATTTCAAGAAAGAAAGGGCTTCATTTTTGATGTTTTCAAATTCCTCACTGGTTGCCAGTTCCTTCGCCTTTCCCACATTACCACGGGCAAAAGCTGTACATACGGCAGCCTTGTAATCAGGCACCTTGATCTCTTCCATCAGAAATTTCTTCATCTGCACATCGGATACGGGCTTCATATTCAGCACCACGCATCGACTGAGAATCGTGGGCAGAAAGGTATTGATATTGGAAGTGAGTAGCAGAATCACTGCATACTCCGGGGGCTCCTCTAAAGTTTTTAACAAGGCGTTCTGGGCCTGGATATTCATCTTTTCTGCTTCATTTACAATATAAATCTTGTAAGGACTGCTATAGGGCTTGATAGCAATATCCCCATTAATCTGGGTACGGATATCATCTACGCCGATGGTATTGGGCTTTTCATGATGCACCCTGATAATATCCGGCTGATTATCTGATAAAGCCTGCTTACAGGAATGGCATTGGTGACAGGGGTTTCCATCCGGCTGCCTGTTTTCACACTGAATCGCCATGGCAAATATTCTGGCAATAAACTCCTTACCGGAAGCTCTCTCGCCATTAATAATATAGGCATGGGAAATTTTCTGCATGGAAATAGCACCCTGCAAATGCTCTTTTAGCTGTTCTTGTCCAATAATATCTCCAAATACTGCCATAGCCGCCTCCTACGTAAATATATCCAAAAGCAATCCTCGGATTTCACCGATTTTGCTAAGGATTGACAGATTATCCTTCTCGTCCTTCATCAATTCCTGTGCCAGCAGGTCCAGATTCTCATCTACCAGGCGAATGATACCATAGACCCGATGACGACCTCTACGGTCCAAGGAATTTTCCCTGGTAAAGCTGTGAGAACGGGTAACCACCTCGTTTAGAAATGCCTTTACCAGCCCACGATAATGCTTCATATCCCGTACATCCCGGCGTTTTGCCAGCTTTTCTCCTTCAGCGGTAATTTCTGCCATTAAATTCTGTAACCTGGTCTGTAATTCCGCCTCCTCGATATGAGATGCAAGTGTAAATTTAAAGGTACCATCCGTAGGTGCCTGCTGTTGCACTGGCTGTGCCTGATTAATAGGCGTGGCCTGGTTGACTTTTAAATCCATACACTCACTCTCCTTTCTCCAAGGCTATCCTCCGCGATGACCTATCCCAAGGTCTCCTCCAGATATGCGTAAATCTCTTCTAAACAACTGCGTAACTCGCGATTTTCAAACCTGCGTTCCACACCGGCCAGCTTAATCTTTTCTTCACTGAAATCCCGGCTGTCCGCCAAAAATCTGCGACACATTTCCTCGTATTTGGGTACACTTTGCTTACGCTCCCGGTTCAGGGCCCGTTGCAAACGAATGCCGTCATCTAATTCTATCATAATCGGCACCAGCTTGTCCTGCCCAAAATAGCTTTTTAAACCTTTATAGGCCTCCAACGTACCAATCAATATATAATTGTCCCGGGACAAATCCAGCTGTCCATCATCCACGGTAAAGTATCTCCAAAGACCATGAAAGGTCTCATAGCTTCTACCCTCAATGACTTTCCCCTGTCCCAGTAATTGCTGGTATTTCTCCTCATCCACAAAGAAATATTCCATACCGTCCCGCTCTCCGCGGCGGATGGGTCTGGTGGTATAAGGTACGATGGTTTTTAGCGAAAAACGCTGTTCCCGTAATATTTCTTTAAAGATGGTATCTTTTCCTGTGGAGCTTTTGCCCATTAGGCATACTATTTTTCCCATTTATACACCTCAACTGAAAATAATGCATTACTTGCGGACAGGATGTTTTATAACTGACACGTATGTCATATTATTCTGTATCTGAATCCCATGCACGGATAAATGAAGCCTGCTATAGCTCTCCACTATTTCCTGCAGTTGCTCAGTAATCTGCTCTCCCGGCACCACCAAGGGTACTCCCGGAGGATACAGATTCACAAATTCTCCTGCAATCCTGCCTGTAGCCTCCTGTAAAGGCACCCATTCGGTAGGACAATCCCAGGCATCCTTAAGACGCATTTCCCCACATGCTTTTGCACCTAATAATTTCACTATCTGTACCAAAGCAATAGGCGTCGGTGCCTCCTGCTGCAAAGTTCCGGCAAGAAGCTCCTTGTCCACTGTCAACAACGCCTCCCGCATCCGGTCGTATCCCTGCTGCTCATCTGCCAAGGTAAACATGGCAAGACAATAATTTCCTGCTGCCATTTCCGGTTGCAGATGAAACCGCTCTCGCAAAATATCATATAACTGCTGGCCGGAAATACCCCTTTGCCGGTCACCCTTTTCATTTATAAAATGATCGGGACACAAAATCACCAGCTTGCCCATATCCTGTTCTTTGTGGGCAGGTACAAAACGAAGTACCTTACAGGTATCTACTGCTTCCAGCAACGCAGAATATTTTTGCACAAAACTTGTGAATAATTCTTCTCCTCGTTCTTCCAACAGTTGCAACGCATTTCCGATACTCCCCATCAGTACATAGGATGGACTGCTGCTTTGATATATCCGCAAAAATCGTCTTAGCAGATCCCGATTAATGAGAGAACCGTTCACATGCAACAACGCAGTCTGGGTCATGGCAGGCAACGTCTTGTGCACACTATGAATCACCAAATCAGCTCCGCATCTGTTACTATTTTCTGCAAATGCAGGGTGAAATCCCAAATGGGCACCGTGAGCCTCGTCCACAATCAGAGGAATTCCATGGGCATGTACTACCTTGGCGATTTGCACAATATCACTAATTCTGCCTTCGTAGGTAGGAGATACCAGAAACACGGCCTGTATATCCGGTTCTTCTTGAAGAGCCTGCTTTACCTGTTCGGCACTAATCCCTTGATAAAGAGGAAAGGTTTCCTGAAGCTTCGGATATAAATAGGTCACCTTTAATTCCCGCAGGTAAACTGCGTGATAAGCTGCTTTGTGGCAGTTTCTCGCCATGAGAATATGTCCGCCCTTGGGCACAGCACAGCTGATGGCACTCAAAATCCCACAGGTACTGCCATTTACCAGCCAGAAACTTTCCTCCGCTCCATACAAACAGGCAGTCTGCTGCTGCAGTTCCCGAAGTATCCCTTCCGGCTGATGTAAATTGTCAAAACCGTCAATCTCTGTAATGTCTATATCTGCCAATTGCGGAACCAATGTTCCCATTGCCCGGCGCTTATGCCCCGGCATGTGGTATGGATAATAGTCAGTTTCACTGTATGCAATTAATTCAGAAAATAAATCTTTCATAATCAATAATAGCAAATTACCGGATAGCCGGCATACATATAGTTATATATCACTTCGGCATTTTCCAGCGGCAGGTTAATACATCCGTGAGAACCATTTTCCAAATAAATATCTCCACCAAACTCTGTTCTCCAGGTGGCATCATGCATTCCGTAATTACCATGGAACGGCATCCAATAATACACAAACTCCGCATAATCACCTCCACGGAGAGTGGCATTTACAGTCTTATAGGTAATGCGGAATACGCCTTGAGGAGTGACGCACTCCGGATCTGTCATTTTGCCGGATACGAAAAGGGACTCCAGCACAAGTACACCATCCTTATATAAATACAAATGCTGATTGGTCAGATCAATTTCCACATAGGAACTACCGATATTATTGCCATCCTTACGAGGTGCCTTACTGGAATAGACAGGCTCACGTTTGGTTACAGTTCCTTCCTTAATCAACTGAATCAAAGCCGCTGTTTCTTCCTCCCGGTTGGTTTTCCATCCGAAAGCACCCGAAGGCAAATTTAACTGTACCCCCAGCGAAGTAACAAAGTCCCTGTTGGCACCATAATTGTCATATTTCCTCGAATTTGCCGCCACATAAGCTGCTACCGCATCCTCATCCAGGACAGCTTCTCCATCTACTACCGAAATCCAATCTGCCAAAAGTTCCTTATCAAGCACTTCCTTACGCCCTACCCAGTCGTAGGTAATTTCAGTACTAAGCCATAGATTTAACGTGTCCCGTAATGCAATTAATTCTTCATCTTCTGCCATAATTTCAGGTTTCAAATAACAGTCTGAGGTCTCCAAATGTACCTGTGGAAGATGGTTTGACAATGCCTCACCGATTACCTTCAGCACCTTCTCCTCATCCAACTGATTGCCATATATCTCAGGTATGATTTCATAAGTGCCCGTTTCAGAATCATACTCACTTAAGTATGCATCCCGGGGTTGCTGTACACCCTCCTGCTCAAAAATACCCATACCTTCCACTACCTGATGCAGCCTCTCCTGAGAAAAGACGCGTTTGGTCTCCAATGTATGCTTTACTTCACGGTTACCCCATATCTCCATCCATAGAAACGGATTCTGCCGGTCAAACAACTCCTGTACATTTAACAGACCATCCTGTAAATGCATGTCCACATCCCCGGGAGTAATGGTACCTAATACCACTTCCTGACCGTCCGCATCCTTGCCAAGAATCTCCAGTACATATCCTTCGATACTCTGCTTTTCAATGATGTCTGCCACCTGTGCTACTTCTAATTCCCCACAGTCCACATCATTAATGTATGTGCCCGGCATAAAACAGGTCTGATAATGAATCGCCATATTTCCGTATCCGATTGCCACTACCAATAAACAAAGGATTCCTAAAGCAAGACCGATAAAAAGTCCTTTTTTAGATTTAACCGGCCTAGAATCGGACTGACCTTGGGAAGAAAGCTCACCCTCAATACTGTCAAACTTCCAATCCTCTTCCTCTGCTTCTGCCACCGGCTGGGACTTAGGAACTGCCTCTTCCTCTATATTCATTTGCTCTGTCTGCTTCTCTTCTTGGTTCATCATCATACTCTCTTCATCAATGATAATTATCTTCTTTGAACTCATGTGCATACTCCACCTAATTATATCTTACATGCACGATTATATCATAATTTCCACAAAAAAATAGCACAAAATGGCGGAAAATGCCTTTCTGTACTATTTTTAATAGAAAGTTAAATATTCTTAAATAAATACACATATTTTTACAATAAAAAAATGCCCAGAACCGGAATCGAACCAGTGACACG